>CAJWIB010000213.1 GCA_913041095.1 uncultured Rhodospirillaceae bacterium
CTGGCGCTGCCAAGCACCGAGGTTTTTGCCACGCCGTTGGGCGAAGTGCCGCTTGATATGGATGGCGTCGCCTCAATCGTCGCCCTGGCCCAGGTCGAGATTTTCAATGACACCCATATCGAAGACCATAGTTTGGAAGTGCATCTCCCCTTCCTGCAAAAAGTTCTGAGCGCCTTCAGCATCGTGCCACTGATTGTCGGCCAAGCGAGCCCCGAACAAATCGCCGAAGTACTGGAAACCCTATGGGGCGGGCCGGAAACGCTTATTCTTATTTCATCCGATCTCAGCCATTACCTCCCCTATGACAGAGCCAAAGCGCTCGATGATCAGACCCGCCAAGCGATTGAACAGCTGGATGCGGAAGCGCTTAGCAACGAACAAGCTTGCGGTCGCCATTCGATCAAAGGGCTGTTGCAATTGGCCCGCCAGAAAGGCCTCACGGTCAAAACCGCTGATGTCAGAAACTCGGGCGATACTGCAGGCACCAAAGACCGGGTCGTTGGTTATGGCTCCTGGTATTTTGAGGAAGGCGGCAGCGGAACAACTACCAAAGATGATTTTGGGATAGCGACGCGTGAACTCCTGGCCACGCACGGCCAAACCTTACTCCAAGTTGCCGCCGCGGCCATTCTCATCCATCTCAACAAGACCGGCTCAATGAAGTTGAGTTTGAATGAGTTCGCCGAGCCGCTCCGGAATCATGGTGCGTGCTTTGTCTCCCTCAACAAAGATAACCAACTGCGCGGCTGTATCGGTTCCATTCAAGCGTGGCGGCCGTTGATTACGGATGTCGCCGAAAATGCCTGCAAGGCGGCCTTCCAGGACCGCCGGTTTAAGAAACTTACCAAAACTGAGATTGAAAAAAACGCTATTGCTATGTCGATCTCAGTCTTGAGTCCGCAAACATTATTGAGTTTTAAAGACGAGGCCGAGTTTTTATCCCAATTACAGCCTGGGATTGATGGCATTGTCCTGCAAGAAGGTAAGCGGTGCGGCATATTTTTACCTGTGGTTTGGGAGCAATTGCCAGAGCCTGAAAAATTCCTCAGCCATCTCAAACGCAAAGCCGGACTGGCGGAAGATTACTGGTCGGATACGATCCAGGCGTGGCGCTATGTTACTGAAGGGGTTTATTCCAAAGATCTACCACCTGAGGCACCGCTGTGGCAGTTAGACTAATCTTGCTCCAGCCGCCGCCATCGGGCAGATTGGCGGCGAACAAAATTTGAGAAAGCCTTGAATTGAACGCCTCATCAACCAGCCAAGCTCACCTTTACCTCGCCATCCTTTGGGTTTTTGCGATGTTATTTTCGTTTCTGACCATGGCGGTGGCGGTACGCGAACTTTCCGACACGCTCAATTCGTTTCAAATTGTATTTGTAAGAACAATTGTCGCGCTGAGCGTTGTTGTTGTTATTGTCATTTGTTCTAAACCCGGAGCGCTCTCGTTCCAGCGGGCGCCACTCCAAATCTTCAGAAATGTGATCCACTATGGTGCCAATCTGACTTGGATTATCGGTGTTAGCCTGATCCCACTGGCGCAAGTTTTTGCGCTGGAATTCACTATACCAATTTGGGTGGCAATTATGGCCGTCCTGTTTCTCAAAGAGAAAATGACCGTCGGCAAAATTGTCGCCACGATTTTAGGCTTTGTCGGCGTCTTGGTGGTGCTGCGCCCCGGCATGGTGGCGATTGAGATCGGTTCAATTTCAGTGCTCGCCGCCTCTGTTGGCTTTGCCATTGCCTTTGCCACCGGTAAATCTTTGGCCAGAGATAACTCGCCTCTAACCCTATTGTTCGGAATGTTTGCTACACAGCTACCGGTCAGTGCGATTGGTGGCATTGCGGTCTGGGTAACGCCAGAATGGGCGGATGTGCCATGGATTTTGTGGATCGGCGCGATGGCACTGACAGCGCATTATTCAATGGTCCGAGCTCTTGCCTTGGCCGATGTGACGCTAATATTACCAATAGATTTCCTGCGCATGCCGCTAATCGCCATTATCGGATTTTTTCTCTATGCTGAGCCCTTTTCAATATGGATATTCCTCGGCGCGGCGCTGATTTTTGCTGGCAATTACTACAACATCTATCGCGAACGGCAATTGATGCAGGAATGAGGCTAAATTCGTCTTATTTTTTCAATTCATATAGCCGCTGTTGATTTTATTTGCTAAAGGCTCCCTGTGATCTACTGATCGATTGAACTGGGGAGAATTTCAATGACGCTTAATGTCCGCCGTATCGTGACAACACATACTGCCGAAGGTAAAGCCATTGTCGGGACTGACGAAGTCACCAGCAATATCCAACAACTACGCTCCGGCAACTATGAGACATTAGTTTGGGTAACCGAAGAGTCTCCGGCTGATGTTAACGGCGAAGACTTAACGGCGACGCCACGGGATATTGAACCTCCAGCCAATGGCTCAATTTTTCGCATGCTCGAACTCGTGCCCGGCAAGGAAGCATATATGCACCAAACCGATACGATAGACTATGCCATCTGCATGTCAGGCAAATGTGAAATGCTGCTAGATGAAGACGAAATAGTCGATTTTAACCAGGGTGATGTGATGGTGCAGCGTGGCACCTGGCATGGCTGGGCTAACCCTTATGACGAGCCCTGTCAGATCGCTTTTATTCTGATTGGCGCCAACGCCCCAACCAAACATTGGCATAAGCATTAAGATGCCAATAACTAAAGGATAAAATTTTGCTTCCTGACTTTACCGATAACTTTGTTGAGCAACTTCTCAGTCTGGCGATTGAGGCCGGCGACGCTATTCTTGAGATTTATCATACTGATTTCGAGATTCGCTTAAAAGATGACGTCTCACCGGTCACCGAGGCAGATGAAAAAGCCGAGGCGATCATCTTGGCAGGTTTGGCGGCATTAGCGCCAAATATTCCGGCGATCGGTGAAGAAGCTTTTACCACAGGCGAGAGGCCAGACATTAGCGGTGGTGTGTTCTGGCTGGTCGATGCGCTTGATGGCACCAAAGAATTCGTCAACAAAAGGGATGAGTTTACGGTTAATATCGCCTTGATCGAAAACGGCTTGCCGATTTTTGGTATTGTGCACGCGCCGGTAATCTCAAAAAGTTTCTGGGGTGGCCCGTTTGGTGCATTTAGCCAGGAACAAGATCAGGAAAAAACACCCATGGCCGCCCGGGAGCCGGCCGAAGATGGTATCGTCGTGGTGGCCAGCCGTTCACACCGGGCAGGTGAAGAGGAATTCCTCCAAGATTACACTGTAAAAAGAATTATCAATTCTGGCAGTTCCTTGAAAATTTGCTTGATCGCGGCTGGTGAAGCTGATCTTTATCCAAGGCTCGGGCCAACGTCGGAATGGGATATCGCTGCTGGTCATGCTGTACTGGCGGCGGCCGGTGGTTCGCTCACCCAGATCGACGGCTCGCCTTTTATTTATGGTAAAGAAAATATTCGCAATCCGCATTTTATCGCCAAAGGGCGTTAACGTTCAAACCGTGCTATAAGCTCGATCATGACGACGTATATCATAAAAGCTGATACCACAGGAATAGAAAAAGCCGCCCATTTGCTGCAAACGGGTGAGCTGGTCGCGTTCCCAACCGAGACTGTCTATGGCCTGGGTGCCGACGCGACCAATGACCAGGCCGTCGTGCGTATCTATGAAGCCAAGGGCCGCCCAACTTTTAATCCATTAATTGTGCATTTTCCAAATATCGATGCGATCAAAGCGGAAGTGCGCTGGAATGACCTGGCCGAAAAACTAGCGGCAGAATTTTGGCCCGGCGCGCTGACGCTGATCCTGCCACGGACTGAGAATTGCCGCCTGTCACGTCTGGTGAGCGCGGGACTTGAGAACGTTGCTGTACGGGTACCGGCCCATTCTGTCGCGCATGCCTTAATTGAAACTGCGGCTTGTCCAATCGCTGCACCGAGCGCCAACGCTTCCGGTAAAATCAGCCCAACCACCGCCGCTCATGTTGGCGCTTCTCTTAGCGGCAAAGTTTCTTGCATTTTGGATGGCGGAACCTGTTCGATAGGCTTGGAATCAGCGGTGGTAGATTTGTCGGGTGGCACCTCAGCGCTGTTGAGACCGGGTGGTGTCACGGTCGAAGAAATCGAAGCATTGATTGGCCCTATTGAAATCGGAGGTGATGATGACCTCCTCAAATCTCCCGGCATGCTGTCGCGTCATTATGCTCCAGAGGTACCCATCCGATTAAACGCCGATGACTTTGAAGCGAATGAAAGCGTCTTGGGGTTTGGGCCTAATGCGCCCGGGGATGCCTTAAATCTAAGCGCGAGTGGTGATCTGGTTGAAGCGGCAGCGAATTTGTTTGCCATGCTCTACGAGCTGGATCAACCCGGCGGCAGAACCATTGCCATTATGGCGATCCCGGAAGAAGGCCTGGGTCTCGCCATCAACGACCGCTTGCGTCGCGCGGCTTGGCGTGAATAATCGGCCCATGGTACTTGATCAACAATTAGTCACGACGATTACCAAAATCCTCGGCTCGGGCGGCGTCATTACCGACACCAGTGATATGGCGCCCTATCTCCATGAAGAGCGTGGTTTGGCAGAAAGTTCGGCTGATCTGGTTGCGCGGCCCGCCAACACATCAGAAGTCGCAGCTGTGGTTCGCGCCTGCGCTAAGACTAAAACACCGATTGTACCTGTGGGCGGCAGCACGGGACTGGTCGGCGGCACCTTGGCCAAAGGCGGCGTGCTGGTAGCAACGGATCGGATGAATAAAATCATCGAGATTGATGCGCTCAATAACACCTTGACCGTGGAGACCGGCTGTATTCTGACCGATTTGCAGACTGCCGCAGCTGATCAAGATTGTCTGTTTCCACTGAGTCTGGGTGCTGAAGGCAGTTGCCGGATCGGCGGCAATTTATCGACCAATGCTGGTGGAATTGGGGTTTTGCGTTACGGCAATACGCGCGATCTGGTGCTCGGTTTGGAAGTCGTTTTACCCAGTGGCGAGATTTGGGACGGCCTCAGCGCGCTCCGCAAAGACAATACCGGCTATGATCTTAAGCAACTCTTTATTGGCGCGGAAGGCACCCTCGGCATTATCACGCAGGCCGTACTAAAA
>CAJWIB010000214.1 GCA_913041095.1 uncultured Rhodospirillaceae bacterium
TTTGAGTTGTTGCACGGCGTCATCAAGGCTTTCGAAACCACGGCTTAGGTCCGGTCGGAGCACGCGGCCAGCCTCAGTCAAAGTGACAGCCCGACTATCTCGGTGGAACAAAGGTGTATGGAGTATGTCTTCGAGTTTCTTGATCTGCTGACTGATTGCACCGGGCGTAACAGACAGTTCCTCAGCCGCATTTTGAAAGCTTAGGTGGCGCGCAGCGGCTTCAAAAGCGCGCAGGCTGTTCAGAGGTGGGAAATTGTAAGGCGCTGACATAAGTTTAGTATAACTAAACTATTGTGAAAGATAAAGTCATTTGTTTTATCTAATATAATGGCGGAAACTCTAGGTTATAAGATTAATAAAACTCAAGGCGAAAACAGATGAACTATTCACAAAAAATCGATGTTTTAAACGGCGCACAAGATAAATTGGCTGCCTTGCATAGTCACTGGATTACCGAAGATGACGTTTATCGCGAAGCTTTGGCCTATACCTTTTCCAGCATCTCCCAGAAAATTTCAGCTTGTGGCATACCGATTTTGAATAAGCTCACAATAATTGGATTTGCGTTTCTATCTTTTTTGCCTAAATCTTAATCTCATTGGGAAAGGAAAACGGAAATCTAATGATCAACATTCAGCAATTTGACCATGCGGGTGTCCGCATCACCGACCGGGACCGGGCGCTTAAGTTTTACGCCGCACTTGGCTTTAAAATTCATCTCGAAGTGGATTTCGATGCGGTGATCGTGATCAAAAATGCCAATGAAGTAGAGATCAATCTGGTGGTCAACGGCGTTGATCTTAATGACGGCAAAAACATCCTGATGGATGTGCCCGAGAAACATACCGGCATCACCCATATTGCGCTTCGTGTCGAGTCGATCCTTGAAGCCATGAAAACGCTTGAGGAAAACGATATTGCCATTTCCCAAGGTCCGGTGACCTTTGATGGCGATGGTCATGTCTCGGTATTTATTCGCGATCCCGACCGCAACACCATCGAACTCCGCGAACGCCTGGAAAATGAAGTCAACATCCCCGGCCTCGAGTTTTATGATCCGATGCATAAGGCGGAATAAGGGGACGATTTACCTAATTTTTTTGTTGTCACCCTGGACTTGATCCAGGGTCCAGAGAAGTCACTGAATTCTGGCTTTCACCAGAATGACAAGTTACAAAAACCAGAATGACAAGTTACAAAAATAAGTATTTACATTGCAAAAAATTAGCCTCTGGTCCCGCCATCGCCTTAAAAAACTAGATGGTGCTGCCGACAGCCAAGGTGGTGTCGACCATTCGGTTCGAGAATCCCCATTCATTATCGTACCAGCTCAGCACGCGGACGAAATTGCCTTCAATCACCTGGGTTTCCGATAAATCAAAAACCGAACTATGGGCATTATGATTAAAGTCGATTGATACCAACGGCAAATTATTGGTGCCGAGAATGCCCTTTAGCGGTCCATCAGCGGCCGCGGCTTCAACCGCACCGTTGATTTCTTCCACGCTGGTTTCTTTGCCCGGCGTAAAGGTGAAGTCGATCAAAGAAACATTCGGCGTTGGCACGCGAACCGAAGTGCCGTCCAGTTTGCCGTTCAATTCCGGCAGCACCAAGCCAACTGCTTTGGCGGCACCAGTCGAGGTTGGGATCATCGAGCCAGCAGCAGTGCGCGCGCGATGAAGATCGCTGTGGAGCGTATCAACCGTGCGCTGATCACCGGTGTAAGAGTGAATGGTGGTCATAAAACCACGCTCAATACCAACGGCGTTATGGAGGACGTGGGCGACAGGGGCCAAACAATTAGTGGTGCAGGACGCGTTCGAAATGACCGTATGATCAGCGCTGATCTGATCGGAATTGACGCCGTAAACGACGGTGATATCGGCTCCTGATGCCGGTGCGGATACAATCACCCGTTTGGCGCCGGCGTCCAGATGAGCTGATGCTTTTTCTTTGCTGCTAAAAAAGCCAGTGCATTCCAGCGCGATATCAACGTCCAACTCTTGCCAGGGCAATTTTGCTGGATCGCGCTCAGCAGTTACCCGGACCGGACCTTGCCCGGCATCCATGGTGTCGCCATCAACTTTAACGTCCTGTGGTAAAATGCCGTGGGTTGAATCAAATTTCAAGAGGTGTGCATTTGATTCGGTTGGACCCAAATCATTAATACAGACAACTTCTATACCATCATTATTGGCTTCTAATATTGCGCGATAGACCAAGCGGCCAATTCTGCCAAATCCATTAATTGCTACCCGTAGAGCCATCCGTTCCTCCGTTAGAAAAAAACCATCAACTTGCGGCGCACAATCCTAAGTTACGCCACTCTCGTCAAGCCCTCAAAATTCATGGCAACTATCTAATAATTTCGGCAATCGTACGGTTGACGGAATTGCTAGCAAAGGCGTAATCTTTGAACCTAATTGGGGAGTTTAAGAAATCTTGGCAAAACCTTCCACACAAAGCACTTCTTCTATTCAGGCAGCGAAATCTAAGCTTGATACCGCGCTTGTTCGATTGGATAAAGTCATCAAAGCGAAAGCCAAAACGACCAAAGGTTCCGGCGGTGGAAATGGCAAGTTAGATAAAGAACTAACCGCAGCCAAAGCCGAAATTTCCGAGCTCAAAGAAAAGAATCAAATTGTTTCGACCCGGCTCGATGGGGCAATTGACCGCATGAAAGAAATTCTGGAAAGCTGATATGGCCCAAGTCACTGTAACCATTAACGGCAGAAAATACGACATTGCCTGCGATGACGGTCAGGAAGCGCATTTGACAATGCTTTCCCAATATGTTGACCGGCGGGTTAATGAATTGGTCGCAGCTGTTGGCCAAGTCGGCGACGCCCGCTTGCTGGTGATGATCTCCTTGCTGATCGCCGATGAGCTATCCGAAGTTAACACCGAGCTTGATTCGCTCAGAAATGAAAAGCTTGCGCCGGCTCAATCTGCGCTCGGCGCCAGCGATCTGGAAAAAATGGCGACGCGTATCGAAAGCATTGCCGACAAGCTCGAAGCATCCTAAATATAGTTTGACGCTGCGGGGCCCGTGAAGTGTGGTAAATCTCCAGGGCCAATAAATACTACTCGGGAGCTGTCCCTATTGTACCCCTGGGTATGGTATACGGCGCCCACCTAGACCTACCGGCCTAGGAAGATTAGACGCGTAACGACCCACGCGGCGTCACCAATTCCACTTGAAAGCACTCGCCGGGATAATGATTTGGATAAAGAACGGATAAGAGAGCAGGCGCGGCTGTGCCGTCGTGATCTTGCCAAGACCGCCGGGCTGGGCTTTGGCACTAAATTGGTCGAATACTTCCAGTCTAACTTCGATGTTCAGTCAGGTGACAAAGTCGCCGGTTATTGGCCGATTACCAATGAAGCTGATGTGAAACCGCTCCTGGCAACGCTGCATGATCACGGTTGCACCTGCCTGCTGCCGGTGGTTATCGCGCGAGATACGGCGTTGGTATTTCGGCAATGGCAGCCGGGTGATGAATTAACGCCTTCTAATTTAGATATCCCCGAACCGGGTACAGATAAAGCGACCGGCCAGCCTGAAGTACTTCTGGTGCCGCTTTTGGCCTTCGACAGTCAAGGTAACCGACTCGGCTATGGCGGGGGATTTTATGATATGACGCTCACCGAACTTAGGCGGGAGAACAATATTACAGCCATCGGTATTGCTTATAGCAGTCAGGAAGTTGACTTGATCCCCAATGAAAGCTTTGATCAACGCCTCGATTGGGTGATAACCGAAGCGGGTGCAACACAGTTTAATGCGGGTGGATAGCGATAAATGAAACTGATTTATTTTGGCGATATTCTGGGAAAGTCGGGCAGAGAAGGTATCGCTCGGCATCTACCGATGTTAACCGGCAAGCTCAGCCCTGATTTCATTATTGTTAATGGTGAAAATGCCGCCCGTGGTTTTGGTATCACCGAGAAATACTGTAAGCAGTTTTTTGATCTTGGCGTTGATGTTATTACTACCGGCAATCATGCCTGGGACCAAAAAGAGATCATCACCTATATTGACCAAGAGCCGCGCCTGCTGCGCCCGCTTAATTATCCCGAACTGACACCCGGTAATGGAACTGGCGTGTTTGAAGCCCACAACGGCGCTAAAGTCTTTGTCGGTCAAATCATGGGGCGGCTTTTCATGGACAGTCTTGATGATCCCTTTGTAGCGATTGATAACGCTCTCGCGGAGCATAAATTAGGTGATGCCATCAATTGCGCCGTCGTTGATATTCACGCCGAAGCAACGTCTGAGAAAATGGCGGTCGGGCAGTATCTCAATGGCCGGGTTTCGATGGTTGTCGGTACCCATACCCATATCCCGACCGCAGACGCGCAAATCCTGCCGGGTGGCACGGCCTATCAAACCGATATTGGCATGTGCGGCGACTATGATTCAGTGATTGGTATGAAGCCGGATGCTGCTATTGGGCGTTTTCGGAAAGTGATGCCGGTTGAGAGGCTATCGCCGGCCGAGGGCGAAGCGACGGTCTGCGGGGTTTATCTCGAAACCGACGATGAGACTGGCCTGGCGATAAAGATCGAGCCGATTAGAGTGGGCGGACGACTGGCGGAACTGTTGCCGGATGGTTAATTTATTTCTGTGACAGTTTACTTAATTCATTAAGTAAACTGTCACAGAAATAACATTGTCATTCCGTTCTGATCTGATCTAGGAAATGATCAAGCTGACCTTGCAGCACGCTGGTTTGGGTAGATAGCTCGTCGGTAGCGCTTAATACCTGTCCCGATAATTGACCGATTCGCGGGCTGAACGGGTCACTTGGGTAATTGTCGAGATGACGTCTTCGGTGTTGGTAACGGCCTCCTGAACATTGCGGGCAATTTCTTGGGTAGCGGCGCACTGTTCTTCGACTGCCGACGAAATGACCATTGAGCTTGCGAGACACTTGAACTTTAATCAGTACTTCTCGAGCTTTCTGGAAAACGTGACGAGGTAGGCGATTAGTGATTGCCGGTGCATTACGCATTTTTTTGTCCTGTGAGCCGTTGGCTTCGTGAAGCAAAGTAAACTCACCTGAGATATCCATGCCTTGTTGATAAA
>CAJWIB010000215.1 GCA_913041095.1 uncultured Rhodospirillaceae bacterium
TTGCTGACGTATGGCGCGAAGTTGTTTATTCAACAAGGCAACTTCGGCGCGCGCCGTTTTGGAAAGTTTCTTCTCAGTGATGATGGCTTCGTCTTTTGACGCCAACGATGTCAGTTGAGCTTTAACCGTAGTCTCCAATTCTTCACGCAGCGCTTTCAATTTTTCGATATCATCTGAGAGGGTAGCTATTTCGCTGAGCTGCTGTTTGATTTTTGTTTGATCGGCAGCAACACTTTTCATCGCTGAGGCTAAATCGCTCTTTAGTTTTTTAGCCTGATTTTCCGCCGTTTCCGCTTGCTGACGTATGGCGCGAAGTTGTTTATTCAACAAGGCAACTTCGGCGCGCGCCGTTTTGGAAAGTTTCTTCTCAGTGATGATGGCTTCGTCTTTTGACGCCAACGATGTCAGTTGAGCTTTAACCGTAGTCTCCAATTCTTCACGCAGCGCTTTCAATTTTTCGATATCATCTGAGAGGGTAGCTATTTCGCTGAGCTGCTGTTTGATTTTTGTTTGATCGGCAGCAACACTTTTCATCGCTGAGGCTAAATCGCTCTTTAGTTTTTTAGCCTGATTTTCCGCCGTTTCCGCGAGCAGCGACAACGCTTGAATTTGCTGCTTCTGATCATCGCGCAAAGTGACCGAAGCGGATAATTCACCCGACAATTGGGCAATATTAATGCGCAATGTCTCATTGGCTTTGCGTTCCAGATTTAAAAGGTCGGCCAATTCGCTGACCTGACCATGCAGCCGGTCGAGCGCCTGATCACGCCCAGTAAGAGCTTCCCCTAAGAAAAACTGAGCAATCACAAAAATCATCAACAGAAAGATGATGACCATTAACAAGGACGCTAGCGCGTCGACAAAGCCCGGCCAAATATCTGTGCGGTGTTGGTTGCGGCGGGAGTTCGCGGCCATCGCCGTTTATCCTATCCTTTGTTTTCTTTGGTAGCCGCTATAGTGCGGGCCAGCAGTTTAATCTCACTACGTAGCTGGTGGGCAACGTCATCGCGGCCAGAAGCTAATTCTTCGAGCAGGCGCGCCATATAGACATCAATATTGCGGATATGGGTTTGGGTTGCCTCATCCATGCCACCACTGCCAACATTCGCAGTGGCTAGCCGTTCCAAGGTTGCGCGCAGATCAGACTGACTTTCGGTAAGCTTGACCAGCAGGTTTTGCTCGGCCCGCATTTGATCACCGAGCGTCGATAAACTTTCAGTGAGGCGCGTTAGATTATTATTGCTTTGAATATTGCTCTCGGCGCCGCGGGCGAGGGTCCGTTGCAAATTTTCGAGGCTTTCCGCAGTTTGCTCCAAAAGCGCTTGAACATAAACCGGCACCGATTGACCGCCCTCTGTGGTCAAGGCGCCCGATGACAGGCGGGTCAAACTCGACAACCATTCTTCCAGATCATTATAGAACCGGTTTTGCGACTGACTGGCTTGTAAATCTAAAAATCCCAACACCAAAGAGCCTGCGAGACCGAACAAAGATGAAGAAAAGGCAGTGCCCATGCCGGAAAGCGGGGCCGCTAATCCAGATTTTAAATTACTGAATACCGTAGTAAAGTCGCCGCCGCTGATCGAGAGATTGTCGATCACGCTTTTGATAGAGTCGACGGTTTCGAGCAATCCCCAGAATGTGCCAAGCAGACCTAAGAATATTAGCAGGCCGATGGTGTAACGCGACAAATCCCGTGACTCATCGAGGCGTGAGGCAATGCCATCCAATAATGAGCGCATCGACAATGTCGACAGGCTGAGGCTGTCTTTACGTTCGCCTAGCATGGTCGCCATGGGAGACAATAATTTAGGTGGCTTGGCTGAAGAAACGGCGCCGGAGGATTTACGATAACGCTCGATCCAGGCAACTTCTGGATAGAGCATTAGGACTTGCCGAAAATTATAGAGGATTCCCAATACCAGCACACTGACAATCAAGCTATTGAGCCCGACATTTGCCGCAAAGGCTTTTTGCAGCGGCAGGAACAGGAAAAGGCAGACTAAGGCTACGGCCAGCACGAACAATACCATGCGGATGACAAAACGTTGGGGTGATGTCATGATTGAGCCCCGGCTAAATGTCTAAATTGGATTTGTTGAGAGGCCTGCAGGGTAAAGTACTCCTAACCAATTATTTCCCGATAATCTTAAGGTCGACGCGATTGGGCACGCCCGATGGGACTTTATTGCCGAGGGCGCGTACATCAATGCGGGTGCTGCGCACACCTTTTATAATTAAATATGAGCGCGCTGATAAAGCTCGCGACAGCGACAGCCGCCGTGCTTTGCTTGCCGAAAGATTACCTTCTCCGGCATAGGCCAACAATTGCATCCGGGATTGCGGTAGAGCGTTAAGTTTTGTTGCCAGGGCATCTAAGGATTTTTGTGCTGCCGGACTAAGCTTGGTAGCACCTTGGGTAAAAAATAACTGGTTGGTGCCAGTCGCTGGTGTTGAGTTGGGCCTTGACGCTGTTTGAGTTTGTTTCGGCTTCGGGGCCGGCGCTTTGACTTTTGGTGGCGGTGGTGGTGCGGCTTTAGCGACGACCGGTGGAGGTTCTACTTTAGTAACGACCTTTGGTTTAGGCCGGACTTTTGGCGCCGGTGCTAATTTTGTCGCAGGTTTTGAAGTTTTAACACTTGGTTTGGGTGGTGGTGCTTTTAAGGCGGCCACTTTTGATGTCCGTGAGCGTGGCTTCTTCGACTTGCGGCTTGCGGTGCGACTTTTTTTGGAAGTTTTACCGGGAGGTCTTAGGGTGACTTTCGGCAAATCCTGCACTGAACTGGTGGTGCCGGCGGGTGGGCGTTTGACCAGTAAACGAGATCGCGGCGTGCGCGCTGGTGGATCAAGCAAATCGCCGGTCAGGCTTGGCAGCATTACTGCACCGCCGGCAGGAGCCGGGCCAACGCCGTTATCGCCGAGGACACTTAAATCAACCATGACTTGGTTGGTGGCGTCCCACGATCGCAGCTGAGCCTGGGCAGAGCTGATGAGGCTAAATAATGCAATGGCGGCAAGGATCACAATGGTGATACGGCTGGCCGATAATTTCTGGCGCGACATGATGAGTTTCCCCCTTCATACAAATTTGCGCATATTCACCTTGAGAACGTCTTAAACGCAGTATCTTCGAAACAACTCCCTTAGATGCTTCAACATACCCAAGCGTCAACGGAGTTACAACAGGCTATACCATCGCGCCTGCGGGTTAGTCTGTAATAAAATCTTGTGTCGAAAATATGGCCAAAATGGTGAAGAATTGACTACTATTTTCCAGCTTTTTTAAGAATTTGGCCAAGTTCTTGATACAAATTTGGGTTAACCGCGAGAATCGAGCCGCTTTCAAGCATGCGGTCGCGGCCATCCAATTCGGTTACCATGCCGCCCGCTTCCCGCACTATTACAATGCCGGCGGCTATATCCCAGGGTTGAAGACCGGTTTCCCAAAAGCCGTCAAACCTTCCGGCGGCGACGTATGCCAAATCTAATGCGGCACTGCCAAAACGGCGAATGCCGGCAGAAACCGCCATCACTGCTTCAATTTCTTTGAGGAAGGGCTCATGACCGTCCCGGCCCAAAAACGGAATGCCGGTGGCAAAAATAGATTGATTCATCTGCGAGCGACCGGAGACTCGCATGCGCCGGTCGTTGAGAAAAGCGCCTTGGCCTTTTTCCGCCCAGAACATTTGTTCGTTGATCGGTTCATAAATAACCCCGGCGGTAATCTCGCCATTTTCTTCGAGCGCGATAGACATGGCAAAATGAGGGATGCCATGGACGAAATTTGTCGTGCCATCGATAGGGTCGATGATCCAGCGGCGGTCCGGATCATTGCCGGTAATCTCGCCATCTTCTTCCATCAGAAAGCCATAATCGTGCCGCGCGTATTCAAGCTCTTCTTTAAGCATTTTTTCGGTGCGGATATCGGCGGCGGTGACAAAGTCAGCTGGCCCTTTGCTGGATACTTGCAGCTGATCAACTTCACCGTAATCGCGTTTTAATTTGCGAGCGGCCTTGCGCGCCGCCTTAATCATGACCGTAATATTGGCTGATTGGAGGGCTGCCATCTAGTCTTTGGCCCGCTCGACATAGGTACCATCTTCGGTGTTGACGACAATACGGTTGCCGGTTTCAATATGCGGCGGCACCGTGGTGCGAATACCGTTTTCCAGCAGCGCCGGCTTGGCGCTGGAGGCGGCAGTTTGGCCTTTGACGACGGCGTCGGCATCGACAACTTCCAAAGTAACGTGGGCCGGTAATTCGACCCCAATTGGATCACCTTCAAAACTTTCAATCGTGACTTCCATGCCATCCTGGAGATAGATCACGCGTTCTTCGCTAATTTGATCAGCGTTCAGCGTAATCTGGTCATAGGTTTCAGTATCCATGAAGGTGTGCATATCACCATCGGCATAGAGATATTGAAACGGTTTTTGCTCAAGGCGGACCTGTTCAACTGTTTCAGACGAGCGAAAGCGCTCATTGAGCTTGGTGCCGCTGCGGAGGTCTTTCAATTCGACCTGCAAATAGGCACCGCCCTTGCCAGGTTGCGTATGCTGAATTTTAATCGCCCGCCACAAGCGATCCTGATGTTCGATCACATTGCCGGGGCGAATGGCATTTCCATTGATTTTCATGACTTAAACCATCTTAAATTTTGGCGTTATTTTGATTTTTTCCGTTGAAGGCGCGGAACCTAACAGGTTGCAGAGCGCCGAGCAATAACAATGGCAATGGGGGAATGGGGAGATGAGATTAGCTTGCTGCCGCTATCGCCTCATTAAACGCTTTAACGGCGGCGGCGGGACCGTCCGGGTAATCCCAAATAGCCGCGACGACGGCGAGGAAATCAGCGCCGGCTTTGACCAGAACGCCGCAATTACCTTGGGTGATACCGCCGATTGCCAGCGATTGTACATTGGTCATCATATTCCAGGCTCTGAGGATTTCCGGATCAGGGTGGGCTTTGGCAACTTTCGTTTTGGACGGGAAAAAAGCGCCAAAGGCAACATAATCCGCACCCTTTTCGGCGGCTTCCATGGCGAGATGGCGGGAGTCGTGGCAGGTCACGCCGACAATCGCCT
>CAJWIB010000216.1 GCA_913041095.1 uncultured Rhodospirillaceae bacterium
TTCGTTTGATGGACTGGCGGTTTGCTCCAGACTACCTTCTCTTCCAGTCTTCGCTCTTTATTTCTGTGCCGGGCTTAGGCTGGCAGTCTCCTACCCTTCAATCATCTTGCGGACTTCGAATTTTTGCACCTTGCCCATGGCGTTGCGGGGCAGGTCGTCAACAAACAATACTTCTTTCGGATGCTTGTAGCGGGCGAGGTTATCCTGAAAACGTTTGATGAATTCTACTTCTGGAAGAGTCACTCCTTCTTTTAGGATTACCACAGCGAGCGGAATTTCACCCCATTTATCGTCCGGCTTACCGACCACGACGCCATCAACAACATCCGCCATTTCGTGAATAAAAGCTTCAATTTCGGCCGGGTAAATATTTTCACCACCGGAGATGATCAAATCTTTTTTGCGGTCATTAACCCAAAGATCACCGTCTTCATCGAGATAGCCGACATCACCGGTCAAAAACCAGCCGTCTTTAATCGAGTCCCGGGTGGCCTCTTTATTGTTCCAATATTCGATAAAAATGTTACCGCCGCGCACTGCGATCTCACCTGATTGGCCTTGCGGCAGGTCGTTGCCCTGATCGTCAACAATCCGCATTTCCGAATGCAACCCAGCCTTACCTGCCGAACCCGGTTTAGCAAAAGCACTTTCCGGGTTCTGGTAGATGACAATTGGGCCGGTTTCGGTTGAGCCATATACTTGGGGGGCTGGGACACCCCGGCTTTGCAGCGCCTCGATATGAGGCAGCGGCACCATTGAAGAGCCGATGGCAACGCTTCTAAGGCTGGAGATATCCGCCTCCGGCCATTCGGGCAGCGAGAATATAGCTTGCAATGCTGCCGGCACCAGCACAGCCAAGTCAGGGCGCTCCTCGACAATCGCTTTCAGTGTCGCCGGCGGCTCAAACCGCCGGTGCATCGTGACCGTGGCGCCGGCGTAAAAGGCCGGGGTGGTCTGGATATTAAGGCCGCCAACATGAAACATCGGCAACACCGTCAAAATATGATCCTGCATACTCATCTGGGAATAATGAACACTGTTATAAGCGTGGATTTGCATATTGTTTTGGCTCAACACAGCGCCTTTCGGCCGCCCGGTAGTGCCAGAGGTGTAAACCAGCATAAACGGTATATCCATGGTCACGTTTGGATTGGTGTCATCGCCCTCGGAGACTGCGAGTTCGGCGGCCAGACTGCGCCAATCTGCATCCTCGAAATCATTGGCAACCAAAGTGCAATCCGGGATGTCGCTTCGGATCGCATCAGCATTAGCGCGAAACTCTTCATCGGAGATCAGTATTTTAGCGCCGGAATCCTGCAACATGTAGCGATGCTCTGGCGCCGTCAGACGCCAGTTTAAGGGCGAAAAAATTGCTCCTAAGCGCGCGCAGGCAAAAAAAGTGCACAGCAGGCTCGGTGTGTTGACGCCCAAGAAAGCCACCCGGTCACCAGGCGCAACGTCAAAGCTATGTTTTAACGTCCGGGCGTAGAGGTGAATCTGGCGATCAAATTCACTATAAGTAATATCCTGCCCTTCAAACCGGATGGCGGTTTTACCCGGCATGAAATCGGCGTTTTTAGAAACCCAGAAAGATAAATCCATCATTGGTTCACCCCCTTTATCGAATAACCAACAGTGCCGCCGGACTGATCGGAGACAGTAACTTCTGTGCCCGTCTTGTACCAGCCATCAGCGGTCAATATCTCGGCACTGGATGTCGAATATGCCAGATAACCGGCAATCAATGACGGACCCCGAATTTGCAGCTCACCGGTTTCACCGTCACCCAAAATCGCATCGTCAGGGTCAACGACCCGGGTTTCAACACCAGGAAGGGCTATGGCAGCACTATTGTTTTGCTTAGCTGATAGAACAGCTAGCGTGTCACTTTGACCCCAAAAGTGTGCTTTATGGTCAGCTGTAGAAATCTCGTACCAACCGTCTTTTGTGGGTGTCACAGTATGAGTGGCGCTGGCAGGATCAGTTACCGCCGATACCCCCGCTGTAAAAGCACATTGCGCCAACATTAGGCTCACACTGCTGACCGGTAAGGCCGATAGATCAATTTGGTCTTGCGGCGCAAGTTTCAGCAGCGGCATTACGGTATGCACAGCGCTCATCATATTCTGATGGGTCAGGATACCGGCATCGGGTTGCTCGTTTTTACGCATGCTGGTGGTTAGCAAAATAGGATCAGCCGCGACTTGGACAAATCCCGGCCGGTCAGAGACCTGCGCCGCGACCAAGTCGTGATAAGCAACCGCGCCGATTGGCACCTCTCCCGCCGTGTTTTCACAGACCACTATGCGAGAATGGCAATGCCGCACATATTCACCAATTTCAAAGCAGCTTAAAGATAGCACCAACGGCAGAAATACCGTGCCCATTTGAGCACAGGCAAAATAGCTGATGAATAATTCTGGCCCCATCGGCAGCAAAGCGGCAACAACATCGCCTCGTCTAACGCCAATCTCAGCCAAACCGGCCGCCATCTGTTTAGCACGCTGGCCTAATTGTTTGTAGGTAACGGTCTCGGCGGCTGAAATTATCGCCAGGTCATCAGGATTTTTTACCGCCATTAAATCACCCAACACCTCATCCGACCATAAGCCTGCATCAATGAATTTTTTAGCCTGTGACGGAGAGAAATGCATGGCCACACGCAGGGCCAACGCATCATCACTCATATCGAATTTTTCTTCTGGGTCCTGATAGCGATCCTCCCGGTAACGCAAACCCCCACCGAGCCGGTAAAGTTTGCGGTATTGGTTGAGCCGGAACAGGCGGCGCTCGGTAATATTACGGATGAAGGTGACCTGTTCGACCGCCAGCCCGATTTTGCCGGCAATTTCCGGATCGTTAAGTCCGGTTGCTTCGCGTTGTTCCAGCCAAGCTTCATGATCGAGATTGCGAATCGGATCACCGCGGCGTGTTTGCTTGTTGAGGCTAAGATCGAAAATCAGCTCACTATAGGTGTCAATCATTTGCTCTGATACACCATAGGGCATGCTTAAGAACCTCCCATCCCAGCAGCTTCGCGGGCGGCAGCACCCCGGCGGATCGGATCAACGCCCTTGCCTTGAGTAGCGATGGGGCAAACCCGCATGCACTCAAAGCATTGCGCATTAGTATCGACGCCAGCCGTCGCTTTATAAAAAAAGGACTGGGCTTCGGCGCCATAAAGCATTTCCTCACGGGCCAGCTGGTCATTGGTCGTAAAAGCGCGCTCAATCATGGTTGGCATATTTTCATATTGCTGGCAGAGCTCGGCGCAGCGGTACATATCAAAATTCATTTCAGCAACCGTGCCGTCATCGTTCAACTCGCCACTCAGACATTGCACCGGACAGAATTTTTGACAGGGCGTCTGGCCGGACTCTTTATAAAGCTTTACGCAGGACGATGCTGGACACGGATTATCAGCCATCGGCTCATCAGCGGCCAACGGCATTTCGGTATAGACCGAGCCGTAATAGAGTAAGCCGAATTCCGGCTCCAGCAGGATATCGCCGGCCAGTGAACGCGCACCGATACCGGCAAGCTCGGCATGCAGTTTGAGACTTTGCATCGGTAATCTCGCGCCGAACTCCGGATCGATATGCGGCGGGCAGTAGATTGAGCGATAGCCGTAATGGGATTCGATATGAAAAGACAGGCCGACAGCCACCCGGTAAATCCGCCCGACATTGGCACCGACCGACGTCATAACTTTGGCTGGTGCCCGCCACGTGCCTTGGGTCGGGCCGGTAACACCAATGGTGATGACCGAGGCGACTTTAGGCAACAGTTCACTCGGACCATGACCAACCGGCGCAAACTTTTCGACCACGGCGCTATCGGCGATACCTAAGGCCGCCGCACCCCGTTTTAAGGCGTAGTCCTTTAGTGCGGCTTTGGCTTCGTCAAAATCTGATATGTGAGCCTCCCGAGAATGTACCTAAGCGGATTTTAACAGCCGTTGCGATAATTAGTTTAGGTTTAAACTATTTAACTGTGAATATTTTGTTTAATCAAGCGCCGCTTCAATTATTATTAGCTAGACAATCCTGGTATCCTTATTGAAAATCGAGGTACTGGAAAAAGGGTACAATTTTTATGATTAACTACTCGCCTCCTATTCAAAGCCCGCTTGTCCGTAAATTCTTAAACGGCGAAATAACTTTCACCGTGGAAATTTCGCCGCCAGTGTCTGGTTCCGGCGTTGAAATGCTGGATCAAGTCAGCCAGCTAAAACCTTTCATTGATGCCGTGAATATCACCGATGGTGCCGGCGCCACGGTCGGCATTTCCAATATTGCCGCAGCAGCTCTATTAAAAGCGAATGATGTCGACATAATTTTGCAAATGAATTGCCGTGATCAGAACCGTATCGGCCTAATGAACGATTTACTTGGTACGTCGGCTCTGGGCATCCATAATATTATTGCTGTGCGCGGCGACAATCCGGATACTGGTGACCACCCCCTCGCCAAAGGCGTGTTTGACTTAAAAAGCCATGAGCTTATCCGCATCGCCCATGAAATGACAACAAACGGTATTGTCCCGGCGCGGACAATGAAAATTAGCGCCAGTGGCATTCAATCAAATTCAAAACCAATCAGTGAACCGCCGCAGTTTTTCCTCGGCACCGTCGATGTGCCATCACTCGCTGGCGATGACGTTTGGGCAGGCCGTCTCCACAAAAGGGTCGCTGCAGGTCTGCAATTTGTCCAGACTCAAGCCTGTTATGATATGTCCTTGGTCTGGCGCTATTTGGATTTCCTTGAGGATCAAGGGCTAACGGAAAGTTTGTTTGTTGTCGTTAGCAACAGCCCACAAATCTCCGCCCAATCGGCACTTTGGGTCAAAGAAAACATTTGGGGTGCTGAAATTCCGGATGAGATTATTCAGCGTCTCAAAGATGCCAAGGACCCCCGCGAAGAAGGTGTTAAAATCTGCCATGAACAGGTTGAAGAGCTGATGACGATGCCGGGGATCGCCGGTATCAATTTGATCGAAAGCGATAACCTCGCCAGCATCGCCGCCGTTTTGGCAGCCATCAAGTAACGTTACTTTCCTTTCGAGCCCAGATACACCCCG
>CAJWIB010000217.1 GCA_913041095.1 uncultured Rhodospirillaceae bacterium
TTGGTGGAAATCGCACATCACACACCAAAGAATGTAAAGGAGCTCACCCGCACCCGTGGCCTCGGCCAGCGGTTGGCGGAAGGCAGCGCCGGCGAGCAATTATTGCATGCCGTTCAAGCTGGTCTGGATTTGCCGAATGATGAATGCCCCCAAGTACCCCGCCGGCCTAATTTACCACGCGGTCTCGGCCCGGTTACGGATCTCCTCAAGGTTCTGCTGAAAATGAAATGTGAGCAGCAGGAAGTCGCGCAAAAACTTATCGCTAATGGTGATGACATCGAAAAAATTGCGGCTTACGGCGAGCATGCGGATGTGCCGGCGCTGGCCGGCTGGCGACGTCAGCTGTTTGGTGAAGATGCTCTGAATCTCAGGAATAGCAAACTTGCTTTGGTGATTAACGATCAAGCCTTGGAACTCGTCGAGATCGAAGACAATTAAAAAAATTGTACCTTATTCACGTTTTTCAAATTGCATTTTACATCCTACAATATCAGGCAATATACCAGTATCTGAGAACAAACATTCATGCAAATGACATAAATATGTCACTTTACCAGCTAACCATTTCAAATTGAGTTAATTAATTCGTTAAATGAAAACAATTTTTCTGCTGCGCCACGCAAAATCAAGTTGGAGCGATCCCAGCACAGATGATTTTGAACGGCCGTTAAATGAACGCGGTAAGCGGAATGCCGCCCAAATCGGCACCTATTTAGCTGAGAATTCAATCCTGCCAGACGTAATTTTATGTTCTCCCGCCGCCCGCGCCCAAGAAACACTGTCACTTATCCGCCCTTATCTCCCGGAAAATCAAACGTTTATGATAAATAATGAGCTGTATCTCGCTTCTGCCGTTACGATTTTGAATTTTATCGAACAAGTTAAAGAAACGGCCAGTTCGGTGATGATAATTGCCCATAATCCAGGTCTTCACGAATTGGCGCTCAATTTGGCAGGGCGTGAAAATATCGGTGTTTCACCACTACTTAATCGGGTAATGCAGAAATATCCCACCGGCGCTCTCGCCCTAGCCATCTGCGAAACACAAAACTGGGCAGACCTGACTCAAAACCCATCATCTCTAGTAGATTTTGTTTGTCCGGAAGACCTACCTCCAGTTATATAAACAGCTAACGAATTGGAGGTGAAGCCGACTTGATAGGAACTCAGCTTCATTTTTCTTAAACTACTCTGTATATTACCTAAATAGGATAATATTTGCTGCACCAAATAATAAAGTACAACTAAAATTAGTCCTAAAAACAACTATGACAACATGCCGAGCACAAATAAAAATATCTGCCCAAAAATGGCATTGGTCGACTGATGCTAAAGGTGTTGAATCCAAGGTGGACCTTGCTCAGCTTAAAAAACTCGATTGTGACTTTGCGCAGGGCTATTATTTCTCTAAACCTATTACAGTGAAAGATGCGACGGCTTATATCACCAAACAGCTAAAGCCAGTACGCAAAACAAAAAGCAAAAACAGTAAAAAAAAAATAAGAAGAAGTAGCGGATTTGACTTAGGCTAAAGATGCCAGATTATTCACGCCTTACACCCCTGGTTTGGGGGTTATTGTGGGCCGCTCTTGTCGCAGCGGCTTTATCCATTCGCCCGCTTATGCCCGTCGATGAAACCCGCTATGTTACTGTTGCCTGGGAGATGTGGCTGGATGGTGACTATCTGGTGCCGCATTTAAATGGTGCAACTTATAGCCACAAACCCCCACTATTATTCTGGTTGATTAACGCGGGATGGGGAATATTTGGCGTTAATGAATGGTGGCCGAGGCTTGTTACGCCATTGTTTGGTTTGGCCAGCTTGAGCTTAAGCGCCCTCACTTGCCGCCGATTGTGGCCCGATAGTCAGGCTTATTTGATCGTGCCAATACTGTTATTAGGCACCTTTTCCTGGGGCATTTATACCACCCTGACCATGTTCGATTTGATGATCGCACTTTGGACACTGGTCGGCATCAATGGGTTGATCGATGTCTGGCAAAGGAAGTTTTTGAGAGGTTGGCTGCTATTTGCCATCGCCATCGGTCTCGGCGTGCTTAGTAAAGGCCCGGTGATATTGGTCTATTTGCTGCCGACAGCTCTTTTGGCTCCTTACTGGGCGGTTGTAGCTACGCGGCCAAATTGGCTGGCGTGGTATTTTGGCTTAATCGTCAGTATTTTAATTGGCGCTGGTATCGCCCTTGCTTGGGCAATTCCGGCAGGCTTTTCTGGTGGCGAAGAATACCGCAACGCTATTTTCTGGGGACAATCGGCCGGGCGCATGGTGCAGTCGTTTGCCCACCGCGAGCCGTTTTGGTGGTATCTGACAATCTTGCCGGGTTTACTGCTACCCTGGCTGCTGTGGCCAAGCCTGCTTAAAAAATTATGGCAAAACTTCCGCCAACGAAGTCAAAGCGATGCCGATCCAGGCCTCCGCCTGAGCCTTGTCTGGGCCGTCACCACGATCCTGATTCTTTCGGCCATCAGCGGCAAGCGCCCCCATTATTTGCTGCCGATGTTTCCGGCTCTGGCAATCGGCGGTTCGGTTCTTGTCGCCGGACTTGCCAAATCAGATTTCCTCCGCGGCCACTGGGACATGCTGCCACCCACTTTGTTTCTATTTATCCTTGGTGTCGCCGCCGGTTTTGCACCTGAGATAGGGGCGAAGACAAACGCTACGATTTGGACGGCGGAAATAAACCACCTCTGGGCTGTCCCTCTTTTAGCACTTGCAGTATTTTTAATCCTTAAACCACCTCAAGGAGGTTACCAGCGACTTCTTGCCATTGCCTCCATCAGTGCAGTTTTTGTTATCTCGCTTCAAGGGGTGTTACAGCCGATCTTAAAGACAGGATATGACCTTAGACCGACGGCAAACTATCTCGCCAAAGCCCAACAGCAAGGCTACACCATCGCCCATTTCGGAAAATATCACGGACAATTTCAGTTTTTGGGAAGGTTGGAAAAGCCGGTAATCATTACCGGCGATGGGGAGGTTATCAAATGGCTAGCCAATACGCCGCAAGCCAAAATCGTCTCCGTCCATACGAAATTGGATAGCAACGGCCCAAAACCGGATTTTGTGCAAAAGTACCGCCGCAAGTATCTTACTGTTTGGGACCGCGCTACGGTGCTTGCTCACCCAAAGGCCCCTCATAGAAATTAGTTTACTCTTCTGCTCCTAATTCTTTTAACACGTGCCGGGCGATCGGCAAGGTAATGCCCTTCTTTTCCGCCAGCGCAGTTTTATCCGCCGCGTCGACAAATCGTCGGGCCGCATCAAGCGAACGCTCCATTCGTTTAACGACATAATCAATCACACCGGTCTCCACTCGAATTTGACGGTCAGAGAACAGTTTTACTATCACAGATTTAATCAAATCATCATCCGGCAAACCTATTTCGACCGCCGGTGAAGCCTTCAGGCGTGAGACAAGGTCGGCCAGCTTTACTGGCCAATCCTTTGGCGCGCGTTCGGCCGTGATCAACATATACCCATCGCGCAATGCCAGATCATTATAAATGTGAAACAAAGCTTCTTCGCCGAAGCCGGTGTCGCCATCATCAGCGACAAGATTTTTTGACGACGCCAGAATGCTCGGCAGTCCGGCATCATTGATGCCGGCAGAAGTCAGTGCGAGCGCCCCACTTTTGGCCATAAAGACATGACTGAGATGAGATTTTCCACAGCCGGGAGGGCCATAGATGATAACAAAAGGTGAGGGCCAGTCCGGCCACTTATCGAGCCAGGCGACAGCCTCCTGATTGCAGGGTGCAACGAAAAAATCATCGCCGCTTAAAGACGGGCGGCGTTCAAATTCGAACGGCAATTGTTTTGCTGAATTCAAGACGAACCGTCGTCATTTGAAATATTACCGCTGCCCGAATAAAGCGGGCTGGCAAGATATTGCGCCAGGAAAAACCTAACCAGGACGCCAATGGTGGCCGCCACCGGCACGGCCAGGAGCACGCCGGTAAAGCCGATAGTCGCACCACCTACCATTAAGGCAAAAATTACCCAGACGGCTTGGAGACCAACTTTCTCACCCACCAATTTAGGCGTTAGGAACATCGATTCAATTATTTGACCGGCGCCAAAGACAATCAGCACCAGGACAACAGGCACGACATCGCCAAATTGGACAATTGCTATCGCCAAAGCTGTCGCCATGCCTACCAGCATACCGAAATAAGGAATAAAGGAAATCAGCCCAGTCGTAATGCCGACAACAAGACCAAAATCGAGTCCTACAATGGTTAAGCCAGCACCATAAAATACAGCCAAAAACAAGCAGACTGTTCCCTGGCCACGGACAAAACCAGCGATGGTAATATCGATATCTTTGACTACGCTGCGGATCGTCGGAGCATAATCACGCGGCAACCAGCTATCAACTTTGGCGACAATTTTGTCCCAATCTCTAAGCAAGTAGTAACTCACCACTGGCGTAATCAAGATAAGTGAAAGCACATGAAACAGCGCCAGCCCACCCTTCCAAATACCTCCCAACAGCGATCCCAGCCACTTGACGATTGTTGTGCCATAAGATTTCGATATGTCAGATAATTCCTGCAGTTTTTCAGACGGAATACGGTCAGATAGAGTCTCTTTAAGCGGCGCCAGCCAGGCTTCAAAGTTCTCGATCATAGAGGGTACTTTTTGGGTAAATCCGATGATCTGTCCTTGTATGAGTGGAAAGATCAAAATCAACAAGGCAATAACTGCGATAAAAAATGACGCAGTAATAATAACCGTCGAAAGCGTGCGCGACAGTCCCCACGACTCCAATTTATCTCCTAATGGATCAAGAAAATAAGCAACTGCCATCCCAGCAACAAAAGGCAGCAACACGCCACTGACAAAAACAATTAGGGAAATAGCGATAACCAGAACCACTAACCAAATCCAGAACTGCCATTCTTTCGTCACTCACCGGGCTCCATGGTCGCCGCACGCATACCCCAAATGCCGACATACGTGGCGCCTGATAATACTGTCGTTGCAGCAACAATATAAACCATGCTCTCAATAATTTCGCCATTGGCAATATTGTATCCTGTCAATCCCAACACTAGAT
>CAJWIB010000218.1 GCA_913041095.1 uncultured Rhodospirillaceae bacterium
ATTCCCGGCTGTGTGAATTGCTGAAGGTCATTCTTTTTCTTAATATTCTGCCATTGGACCGCGATAGTTCTTTCCTTCGCCCATTCACCATTGCTGCCAAACTTAACCTTACCGACAACGGTGGTAAACTCGGTCGCATGAATATACTTAGCGATCGCAGCGTGGTCTATTTTTCCTACCGCATTAATAGCATCACCCAGTACCTGCACATAAGCATAAGCCCAAGGGGCTAGGTAAAACCCTAGTGGGTCAACCTTCCTTGCAGACGCGACTTTTTGGTATCTCTTTAGAAGACTCCTTACACCGGGATAAATGTTCATATTCGGCTCAGGAACGTAGAAATCATAGTTTAGCACACCGTTCAATTTCGGGCCAAGACCCTTCATGATACCGGAAAACTGCAGTCCAACCATTCCTCCGCCAAAACCCCTTACCTTCGTTCCCACTTCGCTAACTGCTCGGGTCATCCCCGCTGAACCTGGAGGATATGAAGCAACGAAGAAAAGATCGGGATTTGTCGCGTTAACCGCGCGGATAATCGGTGTAAAATCCGCCGTTCCGGGCTTGTAGTTCTTATTATAAGTAATTTTTAGACCAAGTCGCTTTGCGTTCGTGACGGCACCTTTTTTTAGGTTTTTTGCAAACTCCGCATCTGCTGCAACAAACGCAATAGATTTAGGTGTCGGTTTTAGTTGCATCACCGTATCAAACCACGCCCTTGAGAAGTCGGCAGCGGGGTCCGGTCCTGACGGCATAATCTGGAAGTATTTATCATACTTCCATTTTTTGTTGTTATTCATGCCAAAAAGACCCATAAAAACTAACTCTCTCTGGATCACAACGGGTAGCGCCGGCGCAATCAGGTTAGTACCATAGCCGGATACGACAAAATCAACCTTATCTACATCCAGCAATTTAGCATAAATACCTGGTACGTTAGCTGCTTTTGTTTGGTCGTCATAATATTTAAGCTGCACCGGACGGCCAAGGATGCCACCCTTACTGTTAATGTCGTCTCTCCACATTTCCATTGCTACCAGGGCCTGTTTGCCTCCACCAGCAAGGCCACCCGTCAGAGCCATACTAAACCCGATCTTGATAGGTTCTTTTGCAGGAACTTCAGACCCAATCAGTGCAAAAGTAACAACTGCGAAGGTCGCTACCAAGGAACGGAAAACTGATAATTTAAAGCTTTTCATTTTATCCTCCCAAAAAAAATTAACATAAACTTATTTATCGTAAGAATGGCAAACCCGCCACTTCTCAATCAAAATTCTAACACAACAGTAGTTTACATAGTAGTCGCCGCATAGATCAAGGCTTAATCATACTTTACCGTTTTTGCTCTGGGTAGATATAACCGGCGTGAATGCTAAAGAAATAACAATCAACCCGACTATCGCCCACAAACCGTAGCGAATTTTTCCAAAATTAGTTATTAAATTATCTTCCCTATAAGGATTTTGAAGTTACTTAATTTATAATTTTTACCACCTGTTTTTTTTTATTTCCGCGACCGGCGTTTATGATCTAGTGGCGCAGGAAAAATTATATTTGGGATTTTATAGCGTTATTAACGGACTGTCACTGATGATACCAGGAAGGATAGCGTTAAAGCGAACGGGTGCTAATTCCGTCGCAAATGAGTGGATCATTGACGTGACACCACCATTGACGCTAGTCACCGTCGTTGAGCCTGGGTATCGGTACCACAATGTCCATGTCACATGAATGGCACATGATCAGTGGTTAACGTTCATTACTTGTTCTAATTTTCCAGCTCTATAAAATAGAGACATGAACCCAGCCACCCTCGCCACCATCCACAACGACCTCTTTATTGAGGCCGCCGCTAAAGATTTGCGCCCAGGAGACTATCTGCATTTTTAATATTGGAGAGATAGATAGAGGCTGAACCATCAGCATTCGACAATACTCAACCTATAAATGATCCCTGCACCAATTAGCACAAGCGCTGCCAACTAAATTCAAATGATCAGGATTATCGTACAAAGACATATGGGAAGCATCACCGCCGATTTGAACCAACCTTTTAGTCGGTGTTGGCAACTTGTTAAACGCTGGCACCTCGAATTCGGTCATGGTTATATCGTCATACGCCGAGGTCACCATAAGGGTGGGCGTGTGAATAATCCTTTTCATGTAAGGAGTTACGTCATAGCGTAACACATATTCCACACTCTGGATAGTTGACCAATGTTCATGGTTGGGTGCCACTGTCTCTTTAAATTTTTTAAATACAGGCCAGGTTTCAGGAGCCGGAAACGCCGAAGCTTTTTCATGAGGGTGAGCGGAATGAGCAATGGTACCCTGTTTCCCAGTCTTAAACCGCTCGATCCGATCACGGGCGATAATATCCAGAAGTTCCCGATAGCCGACATTGGAATTAGCCCGGATGGCATTATAATAACCGTCAAGCATGGGTACTACGGACATTACACAGCGTACCCGACCATCAAGCGCGGCGACCGGAAAGACATGTGCTCCAGCGTATGAAATACCCCAAAGACCAATTCGGTTTCCATCTACGTCATCGCGCAGGGTGGCATAAGTGATGGCGTTGATTAGATCGTCGATTTGTTCCCAGGGGTTAATATGCTGGCGTGGTTCACCTTCGCTATCGCCGAAATTTCGGTAATCAAAAGTTATCGCGGCAAACCCGGCATCAGTGAAAAATTTGGCATATTCGGGCTGAATCAATTCCTTCACATAGCACCAACCCCCTCCCATGACGACACACGGTAACGGGCCCTCAACTTCATCTGGTGTGTAAAAATATCCTTGTAGAAGAATGCCATCACTTTTGAACTCAATATTTTCTACAGCCATTTTTCATTTCTCTCGCTAAACAAATTCAATAGATTGACCATTATGTATAAACAACAATAAACTTCAATTAGATCTTACTCGTACAGATTTACCGTTGCATATTGGTCAGCAGTGTTTAGAATTTCATTATGCCTAGCCTATTAATCACCGGCGCTAATCGAGGTATCGGTCTAGAATTTACCCGCCAATATCTATCCGATGGCTGGCGGATTTACGCCTGCTGTCGAGCACCGGAAAAAGCAGATACTCTAAAAAAATTAGCTGAGGGTTTTTCTGATCAATTGTCGATTTTTAGGATGGATGTTAGGAACGGTGACGAAGTTTCCGCTGTAGCTGAGGCCTTGAACGGCATCCCGATCGATATGTTGATTAATAATGCCGGCATCGTCGACAGTTACGGCCGGGGTGTATTTGAAGGCAAGGATGACCCTGACCTGAAAAATTATGACCTCGATCTCTGGCTTGAAATCTTTAACACAAATGTTGTGTCACAAGGTCGTATTACTGGTGAATTTGCTGATAACGTCGCTGCAAGCGAACGAAAAATGGTAGTCATGATTTCATCCGGCCTGGCGTCCATCAACAATACCTGGCAAGCTGGCCGCTATGCCTATCGCACCAGCAAAGCGGCCCTCAATATGTTGACCCGCGGGGTCGGTGCATGGTTGGAACCGCGTGGCGTCACGGTGGTTACCATTGCCCCTGGTTGGACTCGTACAGAACTCGGCGGCCCCAATGCCCACTACTCAGTTGAAGAGTCTATATCCGGCATGCGAAAGGTTCTTGATGGCCTGACCATCAAAGACACAGGAAGCTATTGGAATTTCAATGGTGAACAATTGCCGTGGTAGTTGATATTACCTGATCGTCTTTGTTATCCAGGCACAATTATTCACAGCCTGATTTTTTAATTGCATTTATAACGAATTCTATCGATTTTTCCTTAAAACACGGCGATCTGTCTTTGAACATACAAGGCGAAGAAATCCAAAGCGAGGTAATATGATGGGAGAAGTGTGCCTTAATGGCGGTAGAATTGATCTATTGGACTCCGGACCCAGCCAAATGACAAAATTTAGATCTTTTATAGGCAAAAAAGGGAAAATTTATTTCCACAACAATACAAATTAAGTAGCATCACCATGAATAGGAAAATCGTGTGAGAAATGTCGAATAATTTATTTGAAAGGTAAGAGTAGTGGCTGTGGCTAAAGGAGAGACGTACAACTATCCCCGTTTCAAGATGAGCAACTATGAACTTGGTTATTTCCCTGGCCCAAAGGCCGGAGAGAAAGTCGACTACAACTACACGTTGACCGATCTAGATGGAAACGAAGTCAACTTATCTAATTACAGGGGCAAATGGCTGGTAATGGAGACGGGTAGCCTAACATGTCCCATGTATGTAAAGAACGTCAGAAAATTTATCAAACTTAAGGATAAGTATCCGGATGTCGAATGGCTGATGATCTATGTCCGAGAAGCGCACCCTGGCGAGAAAATAGGTCAAGCCGGAACAATCGATAAAAAGATTGCGTACGCTAAACAGAACCGAGACGACTATCATGAAGAACGAAAAATCGTCGTCGATTCCGTCGACGGCAAATGGCACCATGATTGGGGCCTACTTCCAAATATGGTTTATGTAATCAATCCGGAGGGAACGGTGACCTACCGCGCAGACTGGTCTTTCGCCAACAATGTTGATCGGGTACTTAAAAACAGAGATGATATCATCACCAACGAGCATATTGTCATTGTCGGCGCGGCTCCCTGGATTACGATCCCGGTCACGCTAAAAGGCGGTTGGATTGCTCTGTACGATATCCTAATTATATTTCCCAAGGTCTATTACGAGCACTTGAAGCTTGATATCCAGACTTGGTTGGGCAGACGTAAGGCAAAAAAGTGGTTTGGGTGAGCCGAGGAATAACAACATCGTAATTTTTGCAAGGAAAGAAGTTAAATCATTCCCTAGTGGGTCAAAGGTGATTTTATTCAAACAATGCTCTTGGTTGCCTGCGGGTTGTCAAAATTAACGAAATGGGAATATAAAGAGGCGCGGCTCACTTTGGCTGGGCATCCGACTTTGTGCCTGACGATTGGATCAGAGCCTTCCGCTTTAACGCCTAGCGGAAAACGTTTGCCGTCACGCAATAAGGCGCGCTCGGTGGGTATCGATCACTGTTCAGGTGAGGCG
>CAJWIB010000219.1 GCA_913041095.1 uncultured Rhodospirillaceae bacterium
GAGGAAGTAACTGTTGAGCAATCTCCAGCTGAGGAATCTTCGCCTGAAGCCAAAGTAGAGGAAGCAACTGTTGAGGAAACTGCTGCAGAAATACCGGTAGAAGAACCGGAGCAACCAGCAACATCTTAATTAGTGAAGGTTTCCAAACAGATACGATTTTTACATAGGGGTATATTATGGTAGAGATTACTGCTGCTCTCGTTAAATCACTGAGAGAAAAAACCGGCGCTGGCATGATGGATTGCAAAAAAGCGTTGACTGAAAATGGCGGCCATATGGAAGCATCGGTCGATTGGCTGCGTTCACAAGGTCTTGCTGCGGCAGCTAAAAAGGCCGGCCGGGCTGCATCGGAAGGTTTAGTTGGTATTGCGAGTAACGGTACTAAAGGTGCTGTCGTTGAACTAAATGTTGAAACTGACTTTGTCGCCCGTAATGAATCGTTCCAGGATTTTGTTGAATCACTTGTTCAAATTGCATTGGCTGGTGATGGTGATGTTGAGGCTTTAAAAGCAGCCGATCATCCGGCCGGAGAAAATGTCACGGAACAACTTACTCAACTTATTTCGACGATTGGTGAGAACATGGATTTGCGCCGCAGTGCCGTCTTGGAAGTCGAAAACGGTGTGGTATCCACCTATGTACATAATGCGATGAAACCGGGTCTCGGTAAAATCGGTGTTTTGGTCGCTCTGGAATCAACAGCTGATGCCATTGCGGTAGGAGCCTTAGGCAAACAAATCGCCATGCATGTTGCGGCTTCGAGCCCGCTTGCTTTGACACGCGATGATGTTGATGCCGACGATCTTGAACGCGAACGCAATATCTTGATTGAACAGGCTAGAGATTCCGGCAAGCCTGAAGAAATTATTGAAAAAATGGTTGAAGGCCGACTGCGTAAATATTACGAAGAAATATGTCTGCTGGAGCAAACCTATGTTATCGACACCGATAACAATGTCGAGAAAGCAGTTGAATCGGCTGCAAAAGAAATTGGCGCTCCCGTTAGCATTAAAGGCTTCGTTCGATTCGCACTCGGTGAAGGTGTTGAAAAAGAAGAAGATTTTGCTACCGAAGTGGCAGCTGTTGCTGGTGGCTCCTAAGGGTAAAATTCAAGAGAAACTCGGGGATAATTGTGATTTCCCGAGTAACCAGAACTTTTCACACTTCTGCTATAATTTACCACGATTTTCTGGTGTATGCTCAACTGTAATTCGACCGTTACAACGGGCCAGAGTTGTGCCTGAAATTAGCCGTTAAAGGAATTTTATACTTCATGCCCAAATCCACAATTTATAAACGAGTTCTACTAAAACTGTCCGGCGAGGGCTTAATGGGCGAACAGGACTTCGGGTTTGAACCAGCGGCGATGGGGCGCATTGCCAGTGAGGTCAAAGCCGTTTGTGACATGGGAGTTCAAGTTTGCCTCGTTATCGGAGGAGGTAATATTTTCCGAGGACTTAAAGGCGTCGCCTCAGGATTGGAACGCTCAAGCGCGGATCATATGGGTATGTTGGCAACGGTTATGAATGCCTTGGGTGTGCAATCTGTTTTGGAGAAAATGGATGTTGCCACTCGCGTCTTATCGGCAATCCCGATAACCACCATGTGTGAACCTTATATTCGCCGCCGCGCCTTGCGACATATGGAAAAAGGCCGGGTCGTCATATTTGCTGCTGGTACCGGCAATCCGTTCTTTACCACTGATACTGCTGCCGCGTTGCGAGCAGCTGAAATGAACTGCGATGCTTTGTTGAAAGGTACTCAAGTAGATGGCGTTTACAGCGATGATCCTAAATTGGTTGTAGATGCCGAGCGGTTCGATAGGTTATCTTACCGTGATGTTTTAACTCATGATTTGAAAGTCATCGATGCATCAGCAATCTCGCTATGCCGGGAAAACAATATTCCTATTATTGTTTTCTCTATTCATTCGACAGGCGCGTTTGCTGATGTTATGACGGGCAAAGGTAAGTCGACAATTATTGGCGAAGGGGAGGAGTAAATGGATTTTCAAGCGCAAAAGAAAGATATCCAGCGCCGCATGGAAGGCGCTTTAGATGTGCTGCACCGGGAATTTGGCGGACTTCGCACCGGGCGGGCTTCAACCAGTTTATTAAACCCTTTAACTGTTGACGCTTATGGCCAGCAATTACCGATAAACCAAGTTGGCACAGTTGGTGTTCCCGAGCCCAGAATGCTGACGGTGCAGGTTTGGGACAAAGGGTTGGTTACTAGCGTGGAGAAGGCTATCCGTGAATCTGGTCTTGGATTGAATCCGGCGTCGGATGGACAATTAGTGCGTATTCCAATCCCTCCGCTCAACGAGGAACGGCGGGCGGAGATAGCAAAAATCGCCGGTAAATATGCCGAAGAGACTCGCGTAGCTGTCCGGAATGTGCGCCGACATACCATGGATGATCTGAAAAAAGCTGAAAAAGATGGTGATATTTCGAAAGACGAACACCACGATTATGAAGTTGAAACCCAAAAGCTTACAGACGAGTACGTTAAGAAAATTGACGAAGCGTATCATAATAAAGAACAAGAAATCATGCAGGTCTAACTAGTGGATTGTATATAATTAAGTAAGCATGGAAATTGATTCGACCCCAGGTTACGACGATTTAAACGTACCGACGCATGTTGCCATTATTATGGATGGTAATGGACGCTGGGCTAAAGCACGTGGCTTGCCTAGGGTGGCTGGGCATCAACGGGGTGCCGATTCGGTGCGCGTTGCCATCGAAAGCGCCATCAAATATGGCGTACGTTATTTAACACTTTACAGTTTTTCCTCAGAAAATTGGAAACGACCGGCCGATGAAGTTGGCGACTTGATGGGGCTACTCAGGCGTTATCTTAGAAATGAAATTAACGAGCTGCATCAAAACGGCGTCCGCTTAAGAGTGATTGGCGAGCGCTCTGATTTGAGTTCTGATATTGTTGGTCTAATTGAAGAATGCGAAAAGCGAACATCTGGCAACACGTGTCTCGATCTAATTATTGCCCTTAGTTACGGGGGGCGGATGGAAATCGTTAATGCTGTGAAGGCGATTGTTGAAATGTCCGTTACCGGCGACTTGTCGCAAGATCAGATTAATGAAAACTTACTTGAAAGTTATCTTGATACTTCCGGCATACCAGATCCCGATTTACTGATTCGCACCAGCGGCGAAAAAAGAATTAGTAATTTTCTACTTTGGCAGATGGCCTATGCTGAATTCATTTTTCTTGATACCTTGTGGCCGGATTTTAAAGAAAAAGATTTTACTTTCGCTATTTCAGAATTTGGCCGTCGGGAAAGACGGTTTGGCGCAACTGATTAAATGTTAGCAGCCTGGTTTTTTTGATCCCATGTTAACTCGTATCCTTTCAGCGCTGGTCATGGCACCGCTTGCATTTGCCGCAATTTGGTTTGGCTTCCCATATTTTGAGTTCATGGTTAGTGTCGTTGGTGTATTGGCGGCCCTAGAATGGCAGCGGCTTATCAGCAGTAATGGTCCGCAACCGCAGAGTTGGGTTTGGCTGATCGCCGGCGCATTATATATTTTATTACCTTGCTTGATTTTAATTTGGTTACGCGGCATTGATAACCAGGGACGGCAAATTATTATTTGGTTGTTTGCTGTGATTTGGGCGTCCGATATCGGCGCTTATTTTTCTGGCAAGTCCATTGGTGGCCAGAAAATGGCTCCAATAATCAGCCCAAATAAAACTTGGGCAGGTTTTATTGGTGGATTAGTTTTGGCCTGTGTAACAGGCTTAATTTTGAACAACTGCACTGAGCCGTCATTTGAAACCAGTGAAATAATCCTTGCCAGTATAATTCTATCTATCATCGGTCAATTTGGGGATCTTTTAGAATCTTGGGTTAAAAGAACATTTCAAGTAAAGGAATCTGGCACGTTAATACCCGGACATGGTGGCGTTTTAGATCGAATAGATGCTATTCTGCTAGCAACACCCGCCGCCGGGTTAATTGTATTATTTTATGAAATTGGTGAAGTTCCATGGAAATGAAGATTTCACCCGACTTAACAAACGTCACTCGCGCCAAACGCCGCGTAACGATTTTGGGCGCCACTGGTTCGGTCGGGTGTAATACATTGGATCTCATCAGAAATCAGCCAGATCAATTTGCAATTGAAGCACTGACTGGAAACAAAAATGTCGATCTTCTTATTAGCCAAGCCAAAGAATTTACGCCCAAGTTAGCGGTCATTGGTGATGATGCTTTATATGGCGAGCTTAAAGATGGCTTAAGCGGAACTGATATTGCAGCGGCGTCTGGTCAAGCGGCGATGTTAGAGGCTGCTGATGTGCCTTCCGAAATAGTAATAGCCGGTATCGTCGGTGTTGCAGGTTTGGCGCCAACTTTAAAAGCTGCACAAAGAGGCGTAATTATCGCTCTCGCAAATAAAGAATGTTTGGTTTGTGCGGGTGACTTTTTCTTAGACGAAATAGAACACAGCGGTGCAACTTTATTGCCGATTGATTCAGAACATAACGCAATTTTTCAGGTGTTTGACTTTGACCAAGCCGAGAATGTTGACCACCTGACATTAACTGCTTCGGGTGGCCCATTTCGGAATGCCTCACTCACTGAGATGTTAGCAGTGACACCAGAGCAGGCAGTTGTTCATCCGAATTGGGATATGGGAGCAAAAATCTCGGTAGATTCTGCCACAATGATGAATAAAGGCCTGGAACTCATCGAAGCATTCTACCTTTTTCCGGTGGAAGAAAAGCAAATAGATATTCTCATTCATCCGCAATCCGTAATTCACAGCATGGTGAGTTACAAAGATGGTTCTGTATTAGCACAATTGGGTGCGCCGGACATGCGTACGCCGATTTCCTATGCGCTCGCATGGCCAGAGCGAATGGAAACGCCTGGTCGAAAACTCGATCTCGCACAAATTGGCAAGCTTACTTTTGAAGCGCCAGATCTAGAGCGCTTTCCAGCTCTAACATTAGCACGAGACACCTTGAAAGCAGGCGGCTCGCTGCCTACAATATTAAATGCAGCTAACGAAAT
>CAJWIB010000220.1 GCA_913041095.1 uncultured Rhodospirillaceae bacterium
ATCATCGATAACTTGCGTTGCGTCAAACCACTCGCAGGCATCTTCCATGGTCTCAAACGGATAGTCAGCTGAGAAGAACATGCGGTCGATACCAACAACTTCCAAGCAGCAGCGAAAAGCCGGGTCGGAGAAGTTGCCACTGGTGGTGATCATAAAGTTATCGAGGAAATATTCACCAAGCGGACGATTGCCGCGATATTCCCGGCGTGAAAATGCCATCCGCGCGTCAATCCGCCACAAATCATACGGAATATGTTCCCCGAGATGGCCAATGAAAATTTTGAGATCGGGATAATCATCAAACATACCGGAACCGCACATCCTGAGCGCATGGGTCGAGGTTTCAACGGCAAAGCCCCAGGGTGAGCTTTTGAGCCATGGATGACCATCATAAATCGGCGCCCGTGACGGAATTTGCATCCGCGGGTGCAGATAGAATGGCACATTTAATTCAGATACCGTCGCCCAAAAGCTGCGATATTCGGGAATGTCATAATAGATTGCTGAATCCGGCACATCTTTTTGGGTGAAACCATTGACCATTGCGCCTTTAAAACCCATTTCCTTGACGCAGCGCGTGAGTTCTGCCGACGCAGCATCCGGGTCCTGCATCGGCAGAGCGGCAAAAGCGCCATAACGTTTAGGATGTTTGGTAACTGCATCCGCCATCGCATCATTGGCTATTTTAGAAATTTCGATGGCTTCATTGGTATCGAGAATACCCTGCACACCGGGGGCATTATTCGAAAGGATTGCATATTCGATACCATTCTTATCCATTAATTCAAGACGTTCATCGTCCATATCGAGAATCTGACGTTCAAATTCCTCCCATTTACCCGAATCTCCGGCAAACGCTTTGGTTTCGCCGAGCGTTTCAGCAATGGCCATATGTTCTTCAAAAACGATTTTTCCTTGCATTGAAATTCCTCCTCCTTCATTGGTCCTATTAGTGGATCCAGTGATCCTTCAGCGCGTGATCGCCTGAAGGTAAATTTGAGAATTTTATTAAAGTCTTTTTCTCAGCAAACTAAACTGGTTATTTTTTATTTGTCCGCAATGCGTACAAATAAAATGAGCGATTAGCCAAAGGCGCGCTGGCGGCGGGAGCTCTTTGAATATTTAGCCGAGTCGGCAACGCCAGCACAGCAACGGTCCGAGTGATCGCCAACGCTTAAGCGGCGGTGTAGGTTCAGACCCTGAAGCTTGCTTCCGTCCGGGCATCGTCGTCCTGGTTGGGGGCATAGCTTTGCCATTTATCCAAGTAGTATTGTTTCCGCATGTCGCCGTCGGATTGGCGGTTAAAGGTCAGAAAAATGTTGCGCCGGCTGCGGGTGCCAGTGTTGGGCGGCGAGCCATGCGGCACGTAGGCATTAAAGAAAATGACGTCACCGGGATTGGCCTCAATCAGCACATATTCGTCTTCCGGCTGGTAGGGCGGATCGTCATAGGTCAGCGGCTGCCATTCCTCGGTCATCAGTTGCTTGTCGTAATTGCCGGAAATCATAAAGCTGAGCGCGCCGTTGTCGAGGCGGTTCTCATCCACGGCAATACCCATGGTAATGAAAAAATCACAATAGGTGTTCCAGCCGGCGGCTTGGTCCTGATGCAGCTTATCGGCGCGGCAGCCGGGCAGTTTGTAATTGATCTTTTCTTTGAACAGTACCGGTGCCTCACCGATTAGTTGGCTCAGCGCTTCCCTAGCCTGATCCGAGATCAAGAGATCCGAGATGTCGCGATTATAATCACCGATCACGTTCTCAATCCGCACCAAGATATTTTCGCCGCTAATCGGGCTGGCTTCATAATACTTGGCCTCTTCGCCCGGGGCAGGCTCTTTGTCCCGCAGCTCGTCGAGCCAGGTGGAGATTCTGGCCATTTCTTCTGGCTTGAAAAAACTCCCAACAACGATGAAGCCTTTATCGGTGTATTCTTGCACTTGTTCCGGTGTTAATGACATTGCGGTTTGATCTTACCTAATTGAACATCGTCGACGGGAGCCATAATACCAACGAAGGCAATAAAACCAATAGTATTAATTTCACAATATCAGCGCCGACGAAAGGCATTACTCCTCGAAACACTGCAGTCAGTGGCAGGTCGGCGCCGGCAACGGCCTTCAGAACAAACACGTTGATCCCGAAAGGTGGTGTTATCAATCCGATCTCTACGACCACCAACATAATGACCCCCCACCAAGTTAGGTCGAAACCGAGATCAACTATCAGTCCGGCGATTACCGGAACCGTAATTACCATAATAGAAAAGGATTCCATGACTGCCCCTAATAAAATATATACCACCAATAAAAGGGTAATAATTCCAAGTGGTGCGAGATCCATTTGGGCAACTTTTTTTGTCAAGAACTCCGGTAATTCTGTGATCCCGAGGAAAAAGGAAATAGTGATACCTCCCAGAATTAATACATAAATCATTGCGGTTATGGATGCCGTTTCACCCATCACATTCCAAAAAGCACCACCGCGTAACTTGCCTCGAAACAGTGCTACTAAAAATGCGCCAATCACACCAACAGAAGCGGCTTCCGTCGCTGTGAACAGTCCGATGTAGATGCCACCCATTACGACGGCAAACAACACAATTACTGTCAAACCGCGGCGCAACTCGGACATCAATTCTGTAGTATCGATTTTCCCGGGAGCGGGTGCCGCATTCGGAACCAATCGTACATAAGCGGATATGGTCAGCATATAGAGAAGGACACCCAATGCAGCCGGTACTAATGCAGCAACAAATAGCTGACCAATAGATTCCTCCGTCAGAAAAGCATAGAGGATGAGGGCGCTGGAAGGTGGCACCAGGGCACCGAGCGTTCCTCCCGCCGCGACACAACCCGCTGAGAAACCAACCTCATATCCGCGTTGGCTCATCTCCGGCAAGGCAACACGCCCGATGGTTGTCGCCGTTGCTACTGAAGAGCCGGTGACAGCCCCAAATCCTGCACATCCACCAATAGTGGCTAGTGCAAGCCCGCCCCTTAAATTCCCCAGTAATGCTTGGGCAAGACGGTATATGTCTTCCGAAAGTCCTGCCGCCGAGGCAAGAACACCCATCATTAAAAACAGGGGGAGTACGACGAGTTGACCGTTGGTCAGAAACTCCGCGACTTCGGACCCAACGACAGAAAGTGCTGGACTTGGGTCCAGCAACAGCGACATGCCTATGAATCCGAGCAAGACCATGACGGCTCCGATGGGGATAAGTAAAAATAGCAAAACCCAAACAAGTCCAAAGATTACTAGTGCCGTCATCACGGGTGATGCCTTTGCCGGAGTTGAGAGCGCTGCAACCGCACCATCAAATATAAGAATCACTACCAGCGTTATAAGGAGACCCCCAAGTAAACACAGTGTGGTTATTCCGCGATATATTCCCGGTGACTTGCTACGAGCTGTAAAGACGTCTCCCGCAAAGACCACATACTGGACTATCGCGCTGATACCACATAGAAACGTAACGGCCCATAAGAACGGACTTCTTGGGATATTTAGGATCATCGTCGTGGCGTCCCGTAAGTACATTTCCATGGCATAGACGCCAATCCGCCAGGTAAAAAGGGCAAACATCCAAAATAATAGTAGTGAGCCGATTGCCGTCAGCCAGCTACTCAGCTTTTCGCCAAAGTAGTTGGACAAAATGTTCACTCTAAGATGAACTCGTTGAGCGATGCCCGCAGGAAAACAGGCAGCGATCGCAATCGCAAAAACCATGGCGACGATTTCATTCATGGCAGAGATCGGGGAATTGAACACAACCCGAAAAAAGATATCAACAATAGTTACTCCAGCGACAATTAGCATGGCCAAGACGCCACCGAAGGCGATGCGCCGGGTGAACGAAATGCATATCGCGTTCGCGCGTTCAACTCGCTCATTCATCGGTGATGGTCCGCTTTACAAAAATTGAAAGGCCTAATTTCCTGACCTGATACTGGCCAACTCGGCCTTGAGCGCGTCGAGGATTTTCTGGCCATCTGACAACGATTTGATCCATTGAGTGGTGATTGGCTTCATCCTCTCCCGCCATTCAGCTTCGTCTTCCGGGCTGATTTTTGTTATGGTATGTCCTGACTTCTTCGCCACATAGTCGCGCCCCTGGGTTTGAGCTCCGTCCCAGAATTTGCCGAAGTCACGACTAAATTTTTCGCCCGAATTTGCATCAATTGCTCGACGGCTCGCAGCGGTCAAACCGTCATAGATCTTGTGAGTGATAAATACCATGCCCGGGAAGCCGCCCATGCGCAGTCCCTCCAGATGATGTTTTGTCACCTCATCGAGCTTGAACGGGTAAAAGATAGTCCACTGGGCGAGTGTGCCATCGATGATTCCGCGATTAAGAGCCTGATACTGGTCGAAAAAAGGTATTGATATGGGGGCAGCACCCAAAACCTTGAGGAGCTGAGCGGACAGACGACTGGTCATGCGAATTCTTAATCCCTTCACATCTGCTAGAGACTTTATCGGTTTTTTGCGGGTATGGAATCCCAACATCGGGAAAGTGGTCAGCGCGAGTGGCTTGACCTCGCCATATTCAGATTTGATTATTCCTTTTGCATAAAGCCGCCACAGAGCAAGCGAGCCTTCCTCAGAATTATTGAGTAGGAAAGGTAGCCCGGTTACCAATGAGCGCTGAAATTTCCCAGACAAAAGCAGTCCAGCCCAACCGATCTGAGCGACATTTGCAACCACGCGATCATAAACATTGAGTGCTGTCGCCAGCTTGCGACCGGTTTTGAGTTCTACCTTGAGAGCACCGTCGCTATCGGCGGTAACCTTTTTGGTCCAGGGTCTTAGAAAACGCCAGTTGATTGGCGCACGCGCTGGGCTTGGCGAGGCAAATTTCAGAACCTGTTGGGTAACTGATTTTTTAACGACAGCAGGTTCAGGACACCCGCCTGAAAAAAAGCCGCTTATTTCAGCGCCGTCCAATCCGCCGTTCTTGTCACAGTCCATATCTTTGAAATTGGATTTTAACATGCCTTGAGCTTCACCCGCCTGAAC
>CAJWIB010000221.1 GCA_913041095.1 uncultured Rhodospirillaceae bacterium
CCCAAAATGATGCCGTTGATCCAACCGATGTTGCTGATGAAGCCAAGACCGAAGGGGAGGACACTCAGGATGATGTCCCACCAACTTATGAGGAACTGGAATCCGAAATAGCGGCCTTGAAAGACCAGTTACTCAGGACTTTGGCAGATGGCGAAAATCTGCGGCGGCGGACCGAGCGCGAAAAGACCGACATGTCTAAATATGCGATTACCAGTTTCGCCCGCCAGATTGTCTCGGTAGCGGACAATTTAACCCGCGCCCTCGAAAGCGTTGCAGAAGAAGCCCGCAATGGTGATGAAGAGCTTAACAATCTCTATGTCGGCATCGAAATGACGGAAAAAGAGCTGCAGAACTCTTTTGAACAGTTTCATATCAAAGTTGTCGACTCGATCGGTCAGAAATTTGACCACAATCTCCATCAAGCGATGTTTGAAGTTGAGGACCTGAGTCAACCGTCCGGCCTGGTTGTCCAGGAAATGCAAAAAGGCTACGTGCTGCATGACCGACTGCTACGCCCGGCAATGGTTGGCGTCTCTAAGGGTGGACCAAAACTGGAGGACGTTGACGAAGCAGAATCCTCCACTCAATCTCCGGTGGAGCCACCTAAGGAAAAAGCTGCCAATGGCATCTCATCGGCTTACGAAAAACAGGCCGAAGCCGCCGATCAGGAGGCGGAAGGCGGCAGTTCCAAAATAGATACCGAGTTGTAGCGGCAGTTTTGGCGCTAAAATAAGCGAAAATAATTGGTTTCAGTGGTTGCAGCCGTATATATGGCAGCCTATATAACGCCCATAAGCTGCTTTGCCACAAGCCGCTTATGGCTAAACTGAAATACTTCAGCAAATACGCAGTTAAATTTTAACATTAATCTATGACCTTGGCGGTGCCGCCAGATGAATTAGGGCCGCGAGGTACTGTTGCTAAATTGAGAGGACAGAATGAGCAAAGTAATCGGAATTGATTTAGGTACGACTAACTCTTGTATCGCCCTTATGGAAGGGTCAGATGCGAAAGTCATTGAAAACTCCGAGGGCACTCGGACAACCCCATCCATGGTAGCCTTTTCTGACGATGGTGAACGTCTCGTCGGCCAGTCGGCAAAACGCCAAGCCGTCACCAATCCGGAAAATACGCTGTTTGCAATCAAGCGTTTGATCGGCCGCCGTTTTGACGATCCGATGACGGAAAAAGATAAAGGCCTGGTGCCATATCATATTGTCTCTGGTGACAATGGTGATGCCTGGGTCGAAGCAGAAAGCGAAAAATACAGCCCGAGCCAGGTCAGCGCTTTCATTCTGCAGAAGATGAAAGAAACGGCAGAAAGTCATCTCGGCGAAGATATCACTCAGGCGGTTATCACGGTGCCGGCTTATTTTAATGATTCTCAACGCCAAGCAACCAAAGACGCTGGTAAAATAGCCGGCCTTGATGTGCTCCGCATTATCAATGAGCCGACGGCCGCTGCTCTGGCTTACGGCTTGGATAAAAACGAAAACGGCACGATCGTGGTCTATGATCTTGGCGGCGGTACGTTCGATGTTTCCGTCCTCGAAATCGGCGACGGCGTGTTTGAAGTAAAATCAACCAATGGTGATACGTTCCTTGGCGGCGAAGACTTTGACCAATGCGTTATCGATTATCTTGCTGATGAATTTAAGAAAGAGCAAGGTGTTGATCTACGTGAAGACCGCTTGGCGCTGCAGCGTCTTAAGGAAGGTGCAGAGAAAGCTAAAGTTGAATTGTCGAGCACGATGCAGACCGAAGTTAATTTGCCGTTTATTACAGCCGATCAAAGTGGTCCGAAACACCTCAACATTAAATTGACCCGGGCGAAACTTGAAGCGCTGGTCGAAAAATTAGTCGAACGCACGATTGGACCATGTAAGGCGGCCCTCAAAGATGCCGGAATTAGCGCCGGTGAAATCGATGAGGTGATCCTGGTCGGTGGTATGACCCGGATGCCGAAAGTTCAGGAAATCGTCCAGGAGTTCTTTGGTCGCGAACCTCATAAAGGGGTTAACCCGGATGAAGTCGTAGCTCTCGGCGCGGCGATCCAAGGTGGTGTTCTACAAGGTGATGTCAAAGATGTGCTGCTGTTGGACGTGACGCCATTGTCTCTGGGTATCGAAACCCTGGGCGGTGTGTTTACCCGTCTGATCGATCGCAATACGACCATTCCAACCCGGAAAAGCCAAGTGTTTTCCACGGCAGAAGACAATCAGAGTGCGGTGACCATTCGGGTATTCCAGGGTGAGCGCGAAATGGCCGCCGATAACAAACTGCTCGGTCAGTTTGATCTCGTTGGTATTCCACCAGCACCACGCGGCATGCCGCAAGTCGAAGTGACTTTCGACATTGATGCCAATGGTATCGTCAATGTCTCGGCAAAAGATAAAGCGACTGGTAAAGAACAGCAGATTCGCATCCAAGCATCTGGTGGTTTGTCTGATGATGATATCGAGCAAATGGTTCAAGATGCCGAAGCCCATGCTGATGAAGATAAAGAACGCAAAGAAATGGTCGAAGCCCGTAATCAGGCTGACACCATGGTTCACTCGACGGAGAAAAATCTGAGCGAATACGGCGATAAGATTAGCGAAGAGGAAAAAGCAGAAATCGAAGCAGCGGTGACGGTTGTCAAAGAAGCGCTCGAAAACGAAGAAGCCAATGTCGAAGAACTTAAAGAAAAAACCGATGTCTTGATGCAAACGGCGATGAAACTTGGTGAGGCAATGTATAAAGCCAGCCAAGAAGAAGGCGCTGAAGGCATGCCGGAAGGTATGGAAGGATTTGATCCAAACAATATGGCCGCCGGTATGGGTGGAGATGCTGGTGCGTCGGACGCCGAATCGGATGAAACTGTCGTCGACGCCGAATTTGAAGAGGTCGACCCTGAAAAGAAAGACGAAGCGTCTTAAGGGGAAATGTAATGGGCGTTCTCCAGAACTATTATAAGGAGCGCCCGCTGCATATTAAGATAGGGTCATCCTAATGGCGAAAGATGATTTTTATACGACGCTCGGTGTTGATCGTGACGCTTCGGCCGGTGAGATAAAAAAAGCGTATCGTAAAATGGCGATGAAGTATCACCCAGATCGCAATGCGGGTGATAAAGTGGCTGAGAAAAACTTCAAAAAAATCAATGAAGCCAATGACGTGTTGTCCGATGATGAAAAACGGGCAGCCTATGACCGTTTTGGCCATGCGGCCTTTGAACAAGGCGGGCCCGGCGGGGCTGGCGGATTTGGCGGTGCCGGCTTTGCCGATATTTTTGAAGATATGTTTGGCGATTTCATGGGTAGCGGTGGCCGTGGTGGCCGCCAAGGCTCAGCGCGTGGCTCCGATCTCCGCTACAATATGGAAATTTCTATTACCGATGCGTTTAAAGGCAACAAAACCAACATCCGGGTGCCGACTTCAGTATCGTGTGATGATTGCAAAGGCATCGGCACCAAAGGTGGCGTCGCGCCGGATACCTGCCCAGCTTGTCATGGTCATGGTAAAGTCCGTGCCCAACAGGGCTTTTTCACTATCGAGAGGTCTTGTCCGACTTGTCAGGGGGCCGGTAAATTTATCAAAGATGCCTGTTCCAATTGCAGTGGCTCAGGCCGGGTTCATCAAGAAAAAACATTGTCGGTGACAATCCCGGCAGGAGTTGAAGACGGCACTCGCATTCGGCTTTCCGGCGAAGGCGAAGCTGGGCTCAATGGAGCACCCTCGGGCGATCTCTATATTTTTATATCCGTCTCACCGCATCATATTTTTCAGCGGGAAGGCGCCAACATATATTGCAGCGTGCCGATCCCGCTGACGACAGCAGCGCTCGGCGGGCATATTGAAGTGCCGACCGTTGATAGCGCTCGGGCGCGAATCACCATCCCAACCGGCACCCAATCGGACCATCAGTTCCGGCTTAAAGGTAAAGGCATGTCGGTGTTACGTTCAAAAGATCGTGGAGATATGTTTGTCCAAGTCTCGGTTGAGACGCCGGTAAATTTAACTAAAAAACAAAAAGAACTGCTCAAGGAATTTGAAGCGGAAGGCGGCGGCGAACTAAACAATCCAGAATCGGACGGCTTTTTCACCAAGGTCAAAGATCTGTGGGAAGACTTAAAAGACTAGCCTGAAGAAATAAGGCCAGATATATTAGCCTGAGTGAGGGGTCAAGCTTGAGGCCAAACAAGGGGATCACAATGAAAATCGGAATTATCGGCTGCGCTGGACGGATGGGCCAGATGCTGGTTAAGGAAGTGCTTGCAACGGAAGGTTGTGAGTTGGCCGGTGGCACCGAAGGCCCAGGTAATTCTGCGCTGGGTAAAGATATGGCAGCCCATGCCGGACTTGAGCCGTGCGGTCTGGAGATCACAGAAGATGCTGATGTTCTATTTGCCGGCTCGGATGTAATCATTGACTTTACCTTGCCGGCGACAACCCAAAATAATCTCGAGCTCGCAAAACAACACCAGATAGCTTTGGTGATAGGCACCACGGGCCATGATGCAGATGGACTGGCGGCGATTGAAGCTTCGGCCAAAGATATCACCATTGTCAAAGCCATGAATTTTTCCATTGGCGTTAATGTATTGTTTGCGCTTTCCGAACAACTCGCCGCTACGCTTGATGACGACTACGATATTGAAATCGTCGAGATGCATCACAAACATAAAGTCGACGCCCCTTCGGGTACGGCCATTGGTCTCGGTGAAGCCGCTGCCAAAGGCAGGAGGGTTAACCTCGATGATGTTGCCGCGCGGGGGAGGGATGGTATTACCGGTGAGCGCAGGAAAGGCGATATCGGCTTTACATCGCTCAGAGGCGGCGAAGTAGTTGGCGAGCATTCAGTTATTTTTGCCGGTGGAAGTGAGCGGGTTGAGCTGGTTCATAAAGCCGCCTCACGCGGTATTTTTTCCAACGGAGCGGTTCATGCCGCGCGCTGGACCGAAGGCCAGGCCGCCGGTCTTTATGACATGCTCGATGTGCTGGGGTTTAAGTAGCACCCTTTAATTTCTG
>CAJWIB010000222.1 GCA_913041095.1 uncultured Rhodospirillaceae bacterium
GGCTGTGACACCAGCCAATGCGGCTCTTGCGTCGTTTTGGTAGACGGTCATTCGGCTAAAAGCTGCACCATGTTGGCGGTTCAGGCCGAAGGCGCTGAGGTGACGACAGTTGAGGGTCTGGCGACCAACGGCGAACTCCATCCGATGCAAAAAGCGTTTCATGAAAACCATGCTTTGCAATGTGGATTCTGTACGCCGGGTATGATGATCAGTGCAATCGATCTTGTTACTAAAAATCCAGATGCCGATGAAACGGCGATCCGGAAAGGCCTTGAAGGTAATATCTGCCGGTGCACCGGCTACCATAACATTGTCAAAGCCGTGCAAGCGGCCGCTGCGGAAATGAAAGGATAAGATCATGCCAGATGGAAACAACACAGGTATTGGCGCGTCAGTCCTCCGCAAGGAAGACCGGCGCTTTATCACCGGCAAAGGCAATTACACCGACGATATCAATCGGCCCGGTCAGACCTACGCCTATTTTTTAAGAAGTAATGTCGCCCACGCTACGCTTAACGGTGTTGATACCAGCGCTGCCGAAAGTGCTGAAGGTGTCATTGCGGTATTTACCGGCACCGATCTGGCCGCTGCCGAAGTTGGTGGCCTGCCGTGCGGCTGGGGCCTTACTTTCCAGAACGGCGATCCGATGATCGAGCCACCCCATCCCGTTCTCGCCCAAGGCAAGGTCCGTCATGTGGGTGATCCGGTTGCAGTTGTCATTGCCGAGTCCAAAAAGCAGGCCAAGGCGGCGGCGGCGCTGATTAAGCTGGACCTCAAGGAACTGCCCGCCGTGGTTGATATGGCAAAAGCCGTCGAAGGCGGTGATCTAGTTCACGACGAAGCAGCAAACAACATTTGCTACGACTGGGCGATCGGAGAAAAGGATCCAGTGGAAGAAGCATTCAATAATGCCGATCATGTGACCTCCATCGACATCGTCAATAACCGCCTCATTCCGAACGCCATAGAGCCGCGCGTGGCCATTGCTGAATATGACAGCGCGAGCGAGGACTATACGCTCTATACCACGACCCAGAACCCGCACATGATCCGCCTATTGATGGGCGCTTTTGTGCTGCAAATTCCCGAGCACAAATTGCGCGTTGTGGCGCCGGATGTTGGCGGCGGCTTTGGTTCAAAGATTTTTCATTATGCGGAAGAAGCTGCCGTGACCTGGGCAGCCGCCCGAGTTGGGCGTCCAGTCAAGTGGACGGCCGAGCGTTCGGAAAGTTTCATTTCCGACGCCCACGGTCGTGACCATCTCACTCACGCCGAGCTGGCACTTGACAAAGACGGCAAGTTCTTGGCGCTCAGGGCCAAGACCTACGCGAATATGGGCGGCTACTTATCCACGTTCGCACCAGCGGTCCCGACCTATCTTCATGCGACCTTGCTTGCCGGCGTGTACTCAACGCCGTTAATCTATTGTAATATCATCGCCGTATTCACCAACACGGTTCCGGTGGACGCCTACCGTGGCGCAGGTCGACCGGAGGCGGCTTATTTGATCGAGCGTCTCGTCGATCGGGCCGCCCGGGAAATGGGGATAGATCAGGTAGACATCCGACGCAAGAACTTCATTCAACCGGACCAGTTCCCTTACCAGACACCAGTGGCACTAGAATACGATTCCGGCGATTACAGCGCCACACTCGACACCGCGCTCAAGAACGCTGATATCACCGACCTTGATAAGCGTAAGGCGGAATCCGAAGCCAATGGCAAGAAGCGGGGCCTCGGTATGGCGACCCATATCGAGGCCTGCGGCGTGGCGCCCTCGGCAGTCGCGGGTGCCTTAGGCGCCCGGGCGGGGCTCTATGAGTCCGCCGTCGTCCGTGTTCATCCCACGGGCAGCGTAAGTATTCTTACGGGGACCCATTCCCACGGCCAGGGCCATGAGACCACCTTTGCCCAATTGATCTCCGAACAGTTGGGCGTAGATTTCGAAGCCGTCGATGTGGTGCACGGCGATACCGCTAAGATCCAGTTCGGCATGGGAACCTACGGTTCTCGGTCACTGCCGGTCGGCGGCGAGGCCATTCTTCGAGCGGCCAACAAGATCATCGATAAAGGCAAGAAGATCGCCGCCCACATCATGGAAGCGTCTGAATCCGATATCGAATTCAAGGACGGTGCTTTCACGGTAAGCGGTACCGATAAATCAATGGCCTTCGGCGAGATCGCGTTGGCGGCGTATGTACCCCACAACTTCCCGCACGACACCCTGGAGCCGGGGCTCGAGGAATCGGCATTCTATGATCCTCTGAACTTCACCTTCCCAGCTGGCTGCCATATTTGCGAGGTGGAGGTGGATCCTGCCACGGGCACGGTCGATGTGGTGAACTTCACCGCGGTCGAAGATGTTGGGCGTGTTATCAACCCGTTGATTGTGGAAGGACAAGTTCAGGGTGGCGTTACCCAGGGCATAGGCCAAGCCCTCCTGGAAGGCTGCGTCTATGACGATAATGGCCAACTCATTTCCGGATCCTATATGGATTACACCATGCCGCGGGCAGATGACTTGCCATCCTTCAATGTAGCGACGGAGGTAACCTTGTGTGCCCACAATACCCTCGGTGTTAAGGGGGTAGGTGAAGTCGGCGCCATAGGCTCGGCGCCGGCGGTTATCAACGCTATTGTCGACGCCCTGTCTGGGCTCGGCGTCACCGATGTTCCTATGCCGGCAACGCCGCAAGCCGTTTGGCGTGCCATTCAAGCAGCGAAATAGGAGGAGAGATCAATGAGTAATTTTCAATATTTAAGTGCCTCTGCTTTGGATGAAGCTGCGGCAAAAGTAAAAGGAGCTCAGGATGGTGCTTTACTTGCGGGTGGTATGACGTTGTTACCATCTATCAAGCTTGGCTTGTCAGACCCATCTGACATTGTTGATCTCGCGGGGATCGGTGATCTAAGCGGTATCGACGTTGAAGGTGGATCGGTCACCATCGGGGCAATGACCCGGCATGCAGAAGTCGCTGGTTCAAGTGAAGTTGCAACCGCCATACCAGCTTTGGCGGCGCTGACCGGTGGTATTGGTGATCTACAAGTGCGCAATCGCGGCACCATCGGTGGCTCGGTGGCCAATAATGATCCGGCGGCTGATTATCCGGCAGCATGTCTCGCCCTTGGTGCGACCATCAACACGGATCAGCGCAGCATCAGTGCCGATGATTTCTTCACCGGTCTGTTCGAGACGGCGCTGGGTGAAGGCGAAATAGTGACCTCGGTCAGTTTCCCGACACCCGATAAAGCGGCCTATCAAAAATTCACCAATCCGGCGTCGCGTTATGCGCTGATTGGTGTTTTTGTCGCCTCTGGCTCGGATGGTGTCCGCGTCGCCGTAACCGGTTGCGGTCAGGGTGGCGTCTATCGCGAGTCTGGCCTTGAAGAAGCACTCGGCGGCGACTTTTCCGCTGGTTCTCTTGATGGCAAAACCGTTTCGAGCGATAATCTGATGTCAGATATTCATGCGGCAGCAGATTACCGGGCTCACTTAATTGTCGAAATGGCCAAACGCGCAGTCGCTGCTTGCGGCTAACATATGTGACCCGAATTTGGTTTGGGCGTGAACGCTGCATCCTTCTGAACTGAAAGCACTATCATAAGTGTGATAGACAGAAGGGGCGGCGTTTTCTATGGTGCCAAGAGATTTAAATAACGGATAAAATTTAGGTACATGAATATGGCATTTTTGCCGGATAATGTTGACGCAACACTAGAGCTGCTACGGGCTGGCGACTATCTTGCCAATCGTAGTTTGGCGACTGCGCTTTATCTTTCGACCAGTCTGAATCGGCCACTTTTTCTGGAAGGAGAGGCCGGCGTTGGCAAGACCGAGATTGGTAAAGTTCTAGCCCAAACTCTTGGCCGTAAGCTGCTGCGATTGCAATGCTATGAAGGCCTGGATGTCACGACTGCGGTCTATGAGTGGAATTATTCCCGCCAAATGGTCGAAATCCGCATGGCGGAGGCGACCGGAGATCAAGATCGCGATTCACTCGAATCAAATATTTTCAGTGATTCTTTTTTGATCAAACGGCCTTTGTTACAGGCCTTGGAGCCAGATGTTGCCGGCCCGCCGGTTTTGTTGATTGATGAGCTGGACCGGACCGACGAACCATTTGAGGCTTATTTGCTTGAAGTTTTATCAGACTACCAGATAACCATCCCTGAATTGGGTACTGTTAGCGCCGAGCAGCCACCGCTGGTGATTATCACGTCAAACCGGACGCGGGAAATCCATGACGCTTTGAAGCGCCGCTGTTTTTATCACTGGGTCGATTATCCCAGCGCTGAGCGGGAGCTGGAAATCTTAAAAGTTAAAGCACCGGCATCAGCCGAAGCGCTGTCTGCCGAAGTCGTTAATTTTGTCCAAAAATTACGCGACATGGATCTCTTCAAGGTGCCGGGTGTTGCCGAAACAATTGACTGGGCTCATGCGCTTACCCAATTGGACTGCCTGTCGCTTGATCCGGATACCGTCAACGATACGCTCGGCACATTGCTTAAATATCAAGATGATATAGCCAAAATTCAAGGCAGCGAGGCCAGCCGTATCTTAAGTGAAGTAAAATTGGAATTGGCCGGCGCTAATCGGTAAGTCCATGGCTAGGGAACCTGACTTCCAAGACCTGCCAACTTTAATTCCATCTGACAATGTTAGTGGCCTGCTGACAGAAAACATTATGCATTTTGCCCGCGTGCTCAGAAAAGCCGGTCTGCCGGTTGGGCCCGGCCAAGTCTTGGATGCGATCCGTGCCGTTATGGCCGTCGGGCTCTCCAACCGCAACGATTTCTATTGGACGCTCCACGCGGTGTTCGTCAAACACCGCACCCAACTGGACGTGTTTGACCAGGCTTTTCATATATTCTGGAAAAACCCAGAAATTCTGGAACGCATGATGCAGTTGATATTACCTGATATCTCCGATCCTAATGCGGCGTCGCCGGATACCGAGGAAATCTCACGCCGGGTGGCGGAAGCATTGTCCTCCGGCAT
>CAJWIB010000223.1 GCA_913041095.1 uncultured Rhodospirillaceae bacterium
ATTAATTCTTGATCCGTACGGGACTGGCGAATCTGGGTTGATTACGCGATATTATCTCGGACGGGTAAAGACCGGGTGGATGTCCGCTTTTACCCAACCCTCACCAGCGCGGATAAAGAGGCAAATAGTTGAAACCAAAGACAATAATTATATTTTGGTTCATTCTCTCATGGTGAAAGGTGGTCAGTTCTTCAACAATGGCCAACGCATATCATTGAATGACAAAAAATCCTACCTGTTGCGGCGTGTTGGTGCGGACTGGGAAATCGCTCGAAGTTGGCAAAAACCAGCCAACCATCGCAATTAATGTTTAGCGCTGATTTAGAAACTCTTTCACCTCGCGGATCACATCCGCCAAGCCAATTCGATGAACGTCAACGCCTTCGGGAAAGGCACCTGTAAGTCTCGATGGCATGGCGCGGTCGAGCATCACAAACACACCGTGATCATCGGCCCGGCGGACGAGGCGGCCATACGCTTGTTTGAGCCGCAGTCGTGTCAGCATATCATCATATTTTACGCCGAAGTGACGTTCTTCAAAATCATCTTTACGGGCTTTGTGCAGGATGGTTGGACGCGGCCACGGCACCCGGTCATAGACCACCAGCCGGAGCGCGCGTCCCGGCACATCAATGCCATCACGCACCGCATCGGTGCCGAGCAAGCAGGCATTTTCCTCAGCCCTGAAAATATCAACCAAAGTACCGGTATCGAGCGGATCAACATGCTGAGCGAGCAGCATTAATTTTTCCATCTCGGGGGTATTGGCCAAACGTTGATGGACTTGGCGTAATCTGGCAATTGACGTGAACAGCCCGAGCGCACCACCACCGCTTGCCTTCATCAACTCGCGATAAGCAGTCGCCAATTGATCCGGATTATTTTTATCTATATCAATGACGACGTAAACACGGGTTTGCTCGGCATAATCAAACGGTGAGGGTACGGCAGCTTGCGACGGTGGGGCGGCCATGTAGTCGAGGCCGGTTCTAGCCGTTGCGGCATCCCAATTTTCTTCATCCCGCAAAGTCGCCGAGGTGATAAGCGCGCCATGGGAAGCACCTAATACTTGTTCAGCAAACGGTTTGGTGGGGTCAACAAAATGCCGGTGTAGTCCGGTATCATAATCTCGGCCTTGGTAGCGTTCAACGCTAAGGAAATCGACAAAATCTTCCGGCGTATCATCGGCAAGGTTTTCAAGCATATTCCGCCACGCCGTCACTTGATGGATACAGCGCCGGTCGAGACTGCGTGCTATCGCTTCGACACGCTGGCGGGTTGATGTATCCAGCTCATCCGCTTCATCATCCAGCTTATCGGTTAGAATTTGCACCAGTTTTTTGACCGGCCGGGATAATTCGGCTAGCGCATCGGCCAGTTCTTTAGCGGCTTCAATCAGATTCTCGACTGGTGGGTGGGTAGGTGTTTCCAAATCATAAGGGCCTTCAGCGTTTTTATCGCGGGCATAAACCTGGCTGCGGGCGAGACCTAAGAAAGTTTCGGATAAGCCGTGCGGATTGCCGCCGGCAATGCGTTCCTGCCAGCCTTGATTAGGTAGCACCCGAGCTGTCGACAAGGTGTTCGACAAAGCTGCCAACGCCTCATCATTATCTGAAATGAGATCTTCGATGCGGGCTTGCAGGCCACGTGCCCGGGAAGAACGTCGACCTTCTGCTCCCATAATCCAGCGGCGGAGATCAGAAGCCTCAATACCTGTCAGGTGGGCGGAGAAAGCGCTATCAGCTGCATCAAATAGGTGGTGTCCTTCATCAAAGACATAGCGGGTTGGCCGATGGATGTCATCTGATCCAAGCACGGCTTGGATCATCACCAGCGCATGATTGGCAATCACCAGACGCGCTCGTCTGGCTCGGCGAACGGATTTTTCAATAAAGCATTTGCCGTAATGACTACAGGCGGAATAGACACATTCGCCGCGGGTATCGGTGAGATCAATGGTTCGCCGCCGTCCCATTAAATCCAACAGCCAGGCCGGAAAATCACCGCCGATCATGTCACCGTCCCGGCTCGTTTGCACCCAGCGGGCAACCAGACCGAGGGTGATTAGATCGATGTTCGGGCTGCCGGCGCTTTGATTGGCAGATCCCTGGCTGATCGATTCTTCTAAATTCAACAAGCAGAGATAGTTCTCCCGGCCTTTGCGGGTAACTGCACGCAGCGTTTTTTCGATCGGGTCCGGATACAGGCGGTCAAGCTCACCATCCAATTGCCGTTGCAGGTTTCGCGTATAGGTCGATATCCACACCGGTCCTTCGTTTTTTTCAGCCCAGACGCTGGCTGGTGCAATATAGCCGAGAGTTTTACCGACTCCGGTGCCGGCCTCGGCGATAACCGTAGTGGGTGCGCCTGTATTTTCGGCTGGGGCAAAAGCATCTGCGGTGGCGATAGCGTATTCTGTTTGCCCGGGGCGTTCTTCGGAGTCTGACCCTAACAGGCGCTCAAGGCGTTCGGTGATCTCGGTGGCACCAACCGGCAGATGACCCACAGGTGGCTCAGGCGCACCTTCTTCCCATTCAGACAAGTGGTTCCACACTTTAAAGCCCTCAAAGGCATTACTTGGTTGGCGCTTGGGTTTGCTCGCCTCCAACACGCCCAAAACCGCCGGTCCCCAGGCCCAGCCCGCCCGCGCCATACCCCGGGCCAAAGTGTGGGTTGGAGTTTGCTCCCGGCTGTCGAGCTTCAAGAGATTGCTCAACAATGTCTGCGCTACGGTCAACAGGGTTTCGGCGGTTTCTTCTGCCGTGTCGGGATGAGGCAGGCTAAACGCATCGGCGAGGCCGCGCGGCGTCGGTACGGCGAATTGAGCCGGGCGCACAAAGGCGAATAACTCAAGCAAATCAAAGGCGGGAAAATCCTGAGTCTGCAAATAGCGTGCAGTCGCTTTGGCATGGCATAAAATTGGCGGCGTATCCTGCGCCTGCCGGATGGCTAGCTGTTTATCCAAGGTGATCAATTCACCATCTGTCGTCAACAGTGCCGCTTCGCGATGATTGGCGATCAGTACCGGCGCATTAGGCAGTCTTACTTCGGGAGAGGAGGGCGGTGCTTGATCCATACACCTATATTACCCAGTGATCTTTAATGGCACCAACAAAGTTTCGATAATTAGCGTTGACGAGAGTTGTTTACACTTCTAGTTTCCGCTCTCCTTTAAAGATTGTTGAAAGAAATGCCGGATAACCAAGAACTTAGCGCTGAAATAAAAGAACTGGCTTGCGATGCCAAAGCCTGGCCGTTTCAAGAAGCGCGCACCCTGTTAAAGCGGCTCAAGGACACTTGTCCTGATAAAGGCTATGTCTTATTCGAAACCGGTTATGGCCCATCAGGCCTGCCGCATATCGGCACTTTTGGCGAGGTTGCCCGGACAACGATGGTGCGTCAGGCTTTTTCAGTGCTCAGCGACATGCCGACCAAGCTCATTGCGTTTTCGGACGATATGGATGGCCTTCGCAGCGTGCCGGACAATATCCCCGAAAAAGACATGCTGACCGAACATATCGGCAAGCCACTGACCCAAGTGCCGGATCCTTTCGGCACCTATAACAGTTTCGGTGAACATAATAATGCCCGGCTGCAGACATTCCTGGATGGGTTCGGTTTTGACTATGAGTTCAAATCCGCGACAGACACATATAAATCCGGTGAATTCGACGAGACGCTCCTGAAAATTCTCGAAAATTACGAAAAAGTCACCAATGTAATATTGCCGACCCTCGGAGAAGAACGCCGGGCAACCTATTCACCGTTTTTGCCGATTTGCCCAAAGACCGGCGTCGTTCTGCAGGTGCCGGTGATAGCTCATGATGTGGAAGCTGGCTCGATCACCTACCAGAATGCTGACGGTGCAGAGGTAACTACGCCGGTAACTAGCGGCGCCTGCAAAATGCAGTGGAAAGTCGATTGGGCCATGCGCTGGGTTGCGCTGGGTGTTGACTATGAGATGTCCGGCAAGGATTTGATTGATTCGGTGAAACTGTCCTCGGCAATTACGCGTATTCTTGGTGCGACGCCGCCGCAGAGTTTTACCTATGAATTATTCCTCGATGATGAAGGCCGCAAAATTTCCAAATCAATCGGCAATGGCATCTCGATGGAAGAATGGTTGCGTTATGCGCCGCCGGCGTCACTGAGCCATTTTATGTATCAAAAACCGGCCCAGGCAAAACGGTTGTTTTTTGATGTGATACCCAAAAATGTCGATGAGTATCTCCAGCATGTTTCGAAATACCCGGAACAAGATGCCAAAACTCAATTAAGTAATCCGGCGTTTCATATTCATGGTGGCACACCGCCGAGCGAAGACGCGCATATCTCGTATAATATTCTACTCAACTTGGTGAGCGTCGTTAATACCGAAGACAAAGCCGTACTCTGGCATTTCATTTCTCGCTATGTGCCGGAAGCGACGCCGGAAAATGCCCCGACCTTGGACAAGCTCACCGAATATGCGGTCAATTACTTCCAGGATTTCATCAAAACTAATAAACAATACCGCGCGCCAAACAATATGGAGCGCGCCGCCCTCGAGGATTTGCTTAAGACGATCGGCACGTTGCCAGAAGGTTCAGAAGGCTCGGACATCCAAACCGAAGTTTATGAGGTCGGCAAACGCCATGAGTTTGAAGATCTCAAAGCCTGGTTTAAATGTCTTTATGAGATTTTACTCGGCCAATCGACGGGCCCGCGCATGGGTTCTTTCATTGCCCTCTACGGCTTGGATGAAACCAAAGCCCTGATCCAAAAGGTGCTGGATGGCGAGAGTTTGGGTTAAACTAAATTAATCACCAATTTTTTTCCGAAAGCAGCAGCAAATCGCTGTCCCGTGGCGATGGCGGCGATGCCATAAGGAAACGTGGCACCTAAAATGGCCGATTGTCCGGCAAGCGCGCCGTTTAACTCCTCAAAAGCGTCCATGCTCATCATCACGCTAAATAAC
>CAJWIB010000224.1 GCA_913041095.1 uncultured Rhodospirillaceae bacterium
CTGTCTCATCTGGTTGTTTATATTAAGCGGCGTATTTGCGATGATGCAAGCGCCTAGTTTCGATTGTCTTTTGTTTGATCTTTTCTCTCCTTTCAATGATGGCGGTGTGACGCCCGAAACCAGATGATTTGTGCAAAACCCGGTCCAAGCCCCGATCTGGGGGACCTCGATCGCCGGTCAAAGCGGCCCGACCGGGGGTTAGCGCAATTTGGCTATTGAAACATGCGCCCGGGCCTCTGGGCCGTGGTGCTCTGTCACTGGGCGATTCGGTGCCGTATCATCTGAGTTGCCCAAGCGGAAGGTGGTTGGCTCAAGCCATCCATTTCTATTGCCTCGCGAGCTTCGTCGGATAGTCCGCCGCCAACCAGTGTGCGAGTGCATCAGTTCGGATCTTTTCCGCGACGGCTTGCCAGGCAGCGGCCGCTTTCGGTCCGCGGTGGCGCATACGGGCTTCAATTTCTGCCATCATGCTAGCGGCGGCCTGGTCACCCGCGGCTTTGCCCAGCAATGCCCAATAGTAAGCCCTCACGTAGCTGCGGACTGCGCTATTGCCACTCAAATGGGCCAGGACATATGCCCGCACCTGGGTCAACGGTACGAAATCCTGCGGACTAGGCATGGTTGACGCTGTGGAAAGGCGTCTGGCCTGGAGGGTCAATATTTTCCGCGTTGTCAAGTCCTGCTCCAGCCGGTCCATAATGCCGGATGCGCCAGCCATGCTGTTTGCCCCGGCGTTGAGTGCGAGGCGGTAGGCGGCTTCCGGATCAACTGAACGCATGGAGCTAGACAGCGCCAACGCAGCCTCTCCATTGCCCGCATCGGCCAGCAGCTTCAGCAGTGCCTGCCCTTCCGTGAGCGCCCGCGGTGCGCCTACACCGGAGACCAGCGCTTGTCCCACCCTCAACTTGTCCCGATCGGACAGAGTGTCTGGTGCCGTCAGCGCGGCCTTCAGCATGCTGGTCGGCACGATCTGTTGGCGTGAGGCTGGTTGGCTCACCACCACCGGCTTTAGCACTGTGAACAGCCGGTTGGGATCGTCAAACGTCCGTTCATTAAGGCGGACCGGCTGCTCCAGCGCCGTCTCGATCACAAAAGTTCCCGGCTTGGCAACGAACCGCTGAACCTGTGCGGCTGCCGACTGCACAAATGCCGCCTGTGCCAAATCGAGTTGCGGCCGTTTGTTAGGCGCGGGGGGCTGGTTCATGTCGATGAATAGCTCGGTCAAGCCTCGGGCCACCATCAGTGCGGCGGTGTCCGGCTGGGTCATCTCGGGCGGCATGGATTTCTTGGCTTTTTTCCACAACCCCATATCGTCCAATGTGACCGCAGCGTGCCGCAGTTCCAGAATTACCGGCTCATCCCCTTCTTCGTGTATGGCGACATAGGCAAAATTCAGGTTGGCAGTGACAGCAGCAAGGTCCGGTAGGGTCATGTGGACATTAACTCGCATGGCGGAGGAGCTCATACGATAGTCGATATCGACAAACACTCGGTCTACCGAGAAGTTAGTTATTTCCATTACTGCCGCCGCTCCTACCGCTTCCGGAGGCAGGCAAGCGAGTGGCGCGGTCACGCCAATAAGTTCCAGCCGCGAGGTAAGCCGGTCCCAATCGCCCAATTCGGCACCGGAAACGGAAAGACGCTCGGCCATAATTTGACAATGGTTGCCATGGTCCCACGGCAGTGTTGGCCGGACAACAACTCCGCTGACTGTCGAGCGATTGGTATAAGGATCGTAGGTGGTGTCCTGATAGGTCAGGTCAATCACGTAGCGCACAAATAAAAGGCCGACACGGGCTACCAATTCGTTGACGGTGCTGACGCTCAGAAAATCCTTTAGGGACGGCCTGGGATCCCCCGCAGCAGCGGCCAGATGGAACGATGTCACAGTCAGGCAAACAATCGCTGCCATACCCACCAGGGCGGAACGGATATATTTCTTCATAAGAGGAGTATGACAAAGAATGTGGGGGAAGTGGAGTCTTTGTTCCAAACCATGCCCAAACCTTAATCCCAGAAACCGCCCCGGTCGAGCCTCACTACCCGACCAACCGTCGACCTAATTCGGCTACCGAAACGGGCACCCGGGCCCCTAGGTACTGCCGTTTGGTGGTGCTTCAGCAACGAGAGCGTTCTAGACTAATCGGGATCAGTTCAAAAGGGACCCAACTACGCAGTGCTTGACGTAAGATTACTTTGAGCCATTGATGGTGCATGAGCAATTCCGTCACCAGTATTTCGCCAAAAATCCGTGGCATTCTGTTAATGCTTTCCGGTACACTGTTTCTCACTGCAATGGTTGCATTAGTTCGGTACCTTTCGACTGATTTGCATCCATTTGTGATTGCATTTTTCAGAAATCTGATGGGCTTGGGGATGCTTTTGCCACTTTTACTTCGCGATGGCCTGGGTTCCTTAAAGACGAATAATATGGGCGGTATGGCCTTGCGAAGTGTATTTCACACGGGCGGTATGCTGCTTTTCTTTTTGGCACTGACATTGATGCCCTTAGCAAAACTGTCTTCATTGACTTTTACTTCACCGCTTTTCTCCTGTTTATTAGCTGTGCTGCTGCTAAGAGAAAAAATAGGAATCAACCGTTCCGTTGGATTGATTATTGGATTTTCTGGTGTCCTTATCATTTTGCGACCAGGTTCCGATCTCATTGGTATTGGGGCGGTTTATGCAATATTGTCTTCAATCAGCTGGGCGGGAGCGGTAGTTGTTATAAAAAACCTGTCTCGCACAAACTCGACGGTCACGATAACCATCTACGGCTTGTTTTTTCTTGTTCTGTTTACCTTGGTTCCCGCGATATTTTTCTGGCGCTGGCCTTCGCCAGAACAATACCTTTGGCTAATTGCTTTGGCATTGGCGGGCACAGTTGGGCAATTGCTGTTTACGGAGGCCATGAAAGTGGCCGATGTAACTTTGGTCATGCCATTCGATTTTTCCAGAATACTTTGGGCAAGCTTATTCGGTGTCATGTTCTTCGCGGAAACGCCAAGTATTTGGACGTTTGTCGGCGGTGGTGTGATACTCGCCGGAGCCACATACGTTGCCTATCGTGAACACGCATTCAATTCATCTAAATATTGTTAGTTTAGCCGCCACTTTGTACTTAAAAGCACCTGTTGCCGAGACTGGTTCGCATTCGTCTGACAGCTTTATCCTTCAAAAAAATTAAATCATAGACCAGCAATTAAAAGGGCTGAGAATGTTGATTAAAAAACCGTATTGCGGATCGAGATATATGCCATGGCAATGCCAATAACCAAAAATAGAGAGGCAACCCCTTTCTCCATGGCGCGTTGGGAAAATTTACCTTGGAGGCGTGGGCCTATCTGGCCGCCAATAATCACAGCCGGCACTGTGTAGACGACGACATTCCACGGCACGGCATTAAATCCACCTTCGGCAACCAGCGCAGAAATTTGCGTGAAGGAGGCGGTTGCAACAACGACAATAACAGTAAATACCGAGGTTGCGGCAGCAACGGGTATCGGTACCTTATTGGCTTTTACCAATTGCGGCATCACCGCTTCGCCGATACCGACACCCAGCAGACCGGTTAGAAATCCGCCGATGCCCGTGGCAAAAATCCCTTTACCCTGACGCGGCACCTTAAAGGTATAGGTCGTGCCATCCGCCCCGGTAATCAAGCGCATTTCCCGGCCGCCGCCACCAATCACTGTCGCACCAATCGAGTCAGCAATCGGCTCGCCTGAGGCCTGACCCGCTTGCTTGGGATCATGGACTTTGATGATGACGTAAGACAGCACCAGCATCAGGACAGCGTAGCAACCTCGCAGTACTTCTTCGTAAGCATTGAGCACGTTCAATAGAATGGCGCCGATAATACCGATGGGCATGCCAACCAGAATAAACGGCACGGCACTTCTGAAATCGATCAGTTTTTTGCGATAATAGCCAACAAAGCCGGATGAAAAACCAAATACCTCGGTGAACAAGGCAACACCGATGGCCGCGGCAATGCTGTCGAGCGGATATTCGGGTCCGAGAATTGGAAAAATTATCATAAAGATCGGCGTAAATATTGCTGCCCCACCGATGCCTGAAAGCATCGCCGTTGTTGCGATACAAATCGCCACTGGAAACATGAACCAGTAAAGCGTCCAATCGAATTGCGCCAAATCCATCTAAGAAGAAATCCTGAAGCTGTTGTAGGCCTAATTTAAAGACGTATTCATTTTGAGTTTCGGCAACCTAGCCTGGCGTAAAGGCAACTGCAATCCCACTTGGCCATCACTTGGGCCTTCTAAATTAACAGTTTCGATGCTGAGCGGATCACCGGCTTTAAAGGCGCTCTTGCCACCATGCCACGCCAGCTTTGCCACTGGGTCGGCTAAATGGGGGGGGCGTTTTCTCAGTCCGGGTGTCTCCCGGCATAGAGACTGAGGCCGACCTACTCGTCGTCGGGAGCCAATATCTCTTGGACACAAACCTGATCAATCAAGTTTACCCGACCAATATCGGCCAGATGCGCTCTTTTCTGTTCGTTGGTTAGATTAGCGCCGATACCCTGCGTCATCACCATCACCACCGTGCGATCTCCCATATCGAGCCAGTATCCCCGACGCACTAATTTGCCGTTTCCATCCCTAGCAAAAGGGTCCTCGTGGTTGACGCTAAGATCAGGTTGGTAGAATTCAGACATTTATCTCTCCGAGTATGTGCAACTGCGCTTTATGTATTTTATCATTTTCACTATGGCAATGGATTTCAACATCCGTTTATACCGGTAAGGAGAGCTCGCTTCGTATCGGTTGATTTTTGTATAAAGCATACTTTTTTCGCTCAGTTCTCAGATTACTGGAGCAAATTTTTGCTCAGCCCTACCACACCATAGAATGATGGTCGGATCGCAAAGGATTTAGGTGAAAACGCTACAATGTCCGCTTATATGAGGCATTTTTTGTCAAGTTG
>CAJWIB010000225.1 GCA_913041095.1 uncultured Rhodospirillaceae bacterium
TGAAGCAGAAGATGGTATTTTGCAAACCGATAAACCTGGTCAAATTTTACTCGAAACCAGTACGCTGAAAGTCTCAGAAAAAGAAGCTGCGGCGGCGCAATTAGAATCTGCCGGCAAGTTCTTTTTGGATGCACCGATCAGTGGCACAACACCACTAGTTCGGGCTTTGAAGGGCTCGTTGTTTATCGGCGGTGAGCGCGCAGCTTATGAGAAATGCGTGTCGGTCATAGAGGCTTTTACGGCGACTAATTTTTATGTTGGTGAGGTCGGTGCTGGTTCGAAGATGAAATATCTCGCCAATTATCTGGTTTTTGTCCATACGGTCGCCGCGGCTGAGTGTTTTGTGCTCGGCCAGAAAGCCGGTTTTGATCCCAAATTGATCCATGAAGTTATCAAAAAGAGTGCCGGTAACTCACGCATGTTCGAGCAACGTGGCGAAATGATGGCCAAGTCCGATTACCGCGACGGTACTGCGGCAGTGTTTAATATTTTTCATAAAGATGCTGCGATCATTACGGACTATGCCGCCGAGATTATGTCGCCAATTGATCTATTTGTTATTGCCCAGCAAAAGTTCAACTCTGCCGCAGCACTTGGGTTGGATCATCTCGAACTGGCCGCCGTCTGCAAAGCAATTGAAATGGCCGCCAGCATTGACCGTGATATGGTCGAAGACAGCTGATTTATAGCTGTGGCGTTAATTATTAAACAGCTCGCGGGTCATTTTATGGGCGGCGCTAATTTCCTCGGTCGACAATAATTCTTTTAAGTTTTCACGCTGTCTCACCACCTCGTCTCGCTCGCGGCCGTGAATTTGGGCGCAAGCCATATTGATGTAAACATAAGCCAGCAAGTCATCTTGCGGCCTGCCAATACCTTGGTTGTAGGCAAAAGAGATCTGGTGTTGGGCGTAAGCATTGCCGTCGACAGCATGTTTTTGCAGCAGATCGACGAGGGCGTTTAGCGTGCTGTCCTGACCGTGCCCAGCCTGGATGACGTTCATGATTTTATCGATTATATGGCGATCCAATTCATCGGCACAATTTAGAATTTTAAGCGCCATTTCCAGATCATTATCATCCAGGGCCTTTCGCCCGAGATATTTGGCAGCAATTCCATTCCCCTGATCGACCAGGGATTTCAAAATATTTTGCATACCTGCGAGGTGGGTAAGACGCCAATCAAATTCGATTAGATGCAAGAGAGCGGTGGCGCTCTCACGATCACTTAAGGCGTTGACAATAATTGGCTGGATTAGATTAAAGGATTTTGCTTGGTCGGCATTCTGATCAAGTGCGTCGGCTATTTGTCTGGCCAGACTGCGCTGTGCACCGACATGACCCAGCGAAGCTGCCCGGACATAATATTTAGAGCTCAAGTCCTCATTGGGGCGGGAAAAGCGCATGCCAATTCTATAAATCTCACCGAGAAAATAGGCTGCCTCGGTTTCAGCGCCGAGGTAACTCTCATGGGCATCAGCAACATCTCGTAAATAGACCAGTCCCAGGTTAGTTTTTTCACGGGAGCTGGCCGCGTCACTCAACCAGGTGGCGGCGATCTCCAGCTTAGCCCAGGAATTTCCAGCCTCTGCACCTTCAGCTAAATAGGCGGCATGTGCCGGATCGGTGGTCGCCCGCTTGCGGAGGTCCTCGAGAAATCGTTCGGTTTCATAAATTGATTTTTGATCCTCAACTTCAGCATGTTTTTTGGGTTGAGCTGGAGCAACCTGGTGTGCCAGGACGGCTTCAGGATCAAGCGTTAGCGCTGGTGAAGATTTTGACCCGGTTTTTTCAACAACAATTTCTGTGACCGGAAGATTTTCTAGATCTTCGCCATTCAGCCAGTTTTCAAGGACTAACGACGAAGTTGTTCTATCCATGCCTGTTTGCTGTTCCGAAGGCTCGTGGGTTTCAATTTCATTAGGCAAAACCACAGGTTCAGGTTTAACCACAGGAGCGGGCTCTGCATCGATTTCCGGTGGAGCAGTGTCAGCTTTCTTTACATAGGAAACAGGATCATCGCCGAAACGGTTGAGCCCTATGGTTCCGGCTATGATACAGATTTCGGCTAAAATCCATGAACCTATGAGTGAGGTTAACAGCGCGGCTACCATCAGCCAGCTTTGGCCATTATAAAAGGCTTTTAAAATATATAAACCGACCGCCGGTACGATAAAAATAGCTTGCAGCCAGCCATATCGGTCGCGGTCATGCAGGCGTTTGGTAACGCCGGCATTGGCGAGGAAAAACAACAATACAAATCCACTTATAGGAATCCAACCGCCAAAGGTGTAACGTTCGGGAAGATTATAAATCGCGGCCGATAAAATTGTCACCGGCAATAGGTAATTAAACCAAAACGACCGCCGGCTAATTCTACCCTTATATAAAAATAGTTTTCTTAAGCTAGACATATGTCGCCTTGGTGTCATTGTTTAATGGTTTTCGCAAGGGTACAATAAGAGCGGCCAGTTAAAGTCGTGTTAATACAATCATAATGCCATTTTTGCTGAAAAAAAATCAATAAAACACTATTAATTACAATACTCTATGGTATGGTTGTATTATTAGTAGCTATATGCTGCCAGTTCATTGTGCTAATACTACTTGGAGTATACGATGGATAAGCCGGTAAATACTCTTACCCGGGAGAACTGGATTGATTTTGCCCTTCAAAGACTAACGGAAGAGGGTATCGACAAAGTAACCATTACCGGACTTGCTCGTGAATTATCGGTTACCAAAGGCAGCTTTTATTGGCATTTTAAAGATCGAGATGATCTCCTGCAGGCGATGTTAGTCCGGTGGGAAGAATCCGGGAGTAAATTAGTTTTCGACGAAGTAGAGCGGGTAGGTGGGGATGCTGTCCGTCGGCTAAAACATTTGTCAGACATTGTAATACGGCGATATGGTGATCAATTGAATTTGGAATTGGCGCTTCGGGATTGGGGGCGTAAGGATTTGAAAATTGCGAATATATTACGCCAAGAAGATGAAAAACGGATTGATTACATAAGTGGGTTGTTTGTTGAAATATACGGCGATGTAAAAGTAGCTGAAGCCAAGGCTTGGTTGCTGTTTTCACTCTTCGTTGGTGAAATCATCATTGCCGCTCCGATGAAGGAACAAAGTCGGGAAAACATGCTGTGGACTTGCCTCAATTCTGTATTTGAAGATATGCCGAAGGAAACTTGACTATGAGACATACTCATAGGTATGGTGATACAAAAGGGAGGAAAAATGACCGCGACGATTACCGCAGCTGATGTTATTCAAATGGCGCAAGATTTCGGCGCTGATCTGGCTGGTATCGCGAGTGCGGAGACATTGAACGCATTTCCGCCCGATCCCCGTTGGCCCCAAACCCCTGGTCGAATGTCACCCGATGCAAAAAGCGTCATTGTTTTGTTACTACGTGTACCTGTTGCGAGTTTCCGCACCAAAGAGCTCGAACCTTATCAAATGATCAATATGCTGATTAACCGCCGGCTCGATAAAATAGCACGGCGAGTTTCTGAGGCGCTCGAAAAACGTGGCTATTTTGGTCTGGTGATGAACAATAACTCAAGCGATTGGGAATTAAAATCAGGCACCTATGGTAATCTTAGCCTGCGCCATCTGGCGGTTGAGGCAGGTTTAGGCACATTGGGACTGGGTGTTAACTTTATGTGCACTGAGTATGGTCCACGGGTAAACCTCAGTGTCATCGTCACCGATGCTGAGCTGGATCCAGGTGAGCCGATGACAGAACAGCTTTGCGTGGGCGAGGGTTGTTCCCGTTGCCTGTACGCTTGTCCGACTGATGCAGTTTTGCATTTTCATATTGATAAACGCCAATGCTCCATTAAGGCACAAACGACCGGGTTCTATGGCGTCGCCGATCTCTTTCAAAAATTTGTCCAAGCTGACGAAGTTGGCCAGGAAGAAATTCTGAATTCCCAACAACTATTTCATTACTGGCAGGGGTTGACCCGGGTGTGGGGCTGTTTTGGCACATGCCCGCGCTGCACTGCAGTTTGCCCGGTTGGCAATGATTATCTTGAGTATTTGGCCGATCCACAAAAGGAAATACCTGAAACTACGCCTGAGCGTATTGCCAAAGGAAAATCCTACAAAAAGGTGCGAAAAGCGGGCGACGAGGTGCCGGGTTTAAGCGATTGGAACATACGCTGGGTAGGACCGGACGGCTATACCGGCAAGGCTGCCAAGGCACAACGCAAAAAATTTAAAGCGGAACAGTCATCTTGAACGAACTAATCCCTACGAGGTTGACATCTGAAGCCATCAAAGAGAAGGCCAAATCCCTCGGTGCTGATTTGGTCGGTATTGCGGACGGTGCGCTGATGGATAAATTTCCGCCAGATTCTGCTAATCCACGTACGCCGTCGCACATAACTGACATTGATGGCGCCCGAGTGATTGTTCTCGCCAAGCGCATCAGTTTTGCCACCTCGCGGTTGCCCGCCTGGAATGATCAACACAAGTTCTATGGCGACGAGTTATTGATCTCTGCACTCGAGGAACTTGCGCTCGATTTGGTTTTTTGGTTGGAAGACAACGGTGTTCCCGGTCTGCTGGTGCCGTATCACCATGTTGATCCGTTAAAATTTGTCAAAGGAGAAGATACTCAGGCAACTCGCCCGTTATCGGCGGCACATGCAGCCGTTGAGGCAGGGCTCGGCACGCTAGGTTTGAACCAACAACTCATCACGTCGGAATATGGTCCTCGCGTAATATTAGGGCTGGTATTGACATCGGCGGATATTGAGCCGGATTCAATGATGGAAGAGGTTTTGTGCCGAGGCCCTGAGTGCGGGCGCTGCCTTATAGCTTGCCCCGCCGACGCCGTTCAACATTGGGATCGGGATTGGGAGGCTTGCGACAAATATCTCTCTCCCTTCGGTTTCGAATTTTTATCAGATTACCTCACCAACGTCTTAAAAGAA
>CAJWIB010000226.1 GCA_913041095.1 uncultured Rhodospirillaceae bacterium
ACATCAAGATACAACAAGCGCCCGTATTTTAATGCGTGAACATCTAGACGACATTCGGGAACGCCTATGACTGGCACCGATCAACAATAATAACCAATAATGGGGAAAATCCCCTAAACAAATGGCAAAGGAGGATATCATGCCTGACGACGTAAAAAACATTATACACACACCTTATACCGACAAACCCGCTCAGGGAATTATGGACGGTAAAACATTCCTCGACAGCATCCAGGATGACCGCGAAATTTGGTACCGCGGCGAAAAAATCACCAACGTAACCACTCACCCGTATTTCTCTGGCATGGCGCATTCACTGGCCGATATTTACGACATGCAGCACGATAAAAAACACCAGGACGTAATGACCTATGTTGAGGACAACGGTCTGAGAGTGTCGACGTCTTATTTGCGCCCAACCAAAAAAGAACATCTCGCCCAACGGCACAAAAACACCCGTTTCTGGAGCGAGCAAGTGCACGGTATGTGCGGCCGGCTACCAGATTTCTGTGCAGCTATGACGGTTGGTTATGTTGATCTTCATGATGAACTGGCGAAGCTAAATCCTGATTTGGCGAAAAACGCGATCAACTATTATGAATACGCTCGTGATAATGATCTCTGCCTGTCCCATGCCTTGCACGATCCCTGCATGGATAAATCTCTAAGTCCAAAACAGGACCCGGACCGGTGCGTCCGTGTTGTCAAAGAACGTGATGATGGCGTCATTCTCCGCGGCGCCCGTTTCAATACCATAGGCCCATTCTGCAACGACATCTTGATCTCACCGACCCACGCATTCACCGAAGACGAAGAGGAATTTGCCATTTGGTTCATGGTGCCCGTCAATGCACCTGGGTTGAAACAGATATGCCGTGAAATTTTCTCCAATCGTGATCCACTGGATCATCCGATGTCGGCGCGTTTCGATGAAATCGATACATTGGTGGTTCTGGATGATGTGTTTGTTCCATGGGAGCGTATTTTCCTCTATCGCGAACCATTGGCGGCGAACCGTTTGTTCCGGGGAGGCGTGATGGCCTGGGCTGGCGACGCCTCATCGGCGTTGACCGAAGTCCGCTTCGAAACATTGGTTATCATTGCTAAATTGCTGGCTGAAACCTCAGGCATAATAGATCGCCCACATGTCCAGCAGGCATTGGGTGAAATGTGCACTTATCTGACCCTACTCAGAACGGCGATCCGCGCCGGCCACGCTGATTGCAGCAAATCGGCGGGTGGCCACTGGCAACCACAACTGTTTCTCGACCGCCGGTCAATGGTGACACGCGTCTCAGAACGATTCTGTGATCTGGTCGACCATATCGGCACATCATCAACCATTTTTAATCACACCAGAGAAGATTGGGACAATCCAGATGTAGCAAAATATCTACAAACCTATATGCGGGGCCACAATTCTTCTGCTATGGACCGTCATAAAATCACCAAGCTCGCTTGGGAAATGACTGGTGATTCATATGGCCGGCGTCAGCAACTCTACGAGCGCCTCCACTCCGGCGACGCCGAAATGGTCAAAGCCGGTCCGGGCAAAAGCTTCGATTACGGACCTGGCCTTGAACGGGTTAGTAAACTTCTCGATCTTGAAGATACCACCATTGCGTAAAGCGGTTTAATTGCCAAAAACTTTACAGAGCGACCGTTCCGGCAAAATGAACTAGCTGGAACGGTCATTCTCTTAAATTTAATTTGAACGGAGGCAAAATCATGGCGCAAATAGTACTAGGTATGGGCACCTCTCATAGCCCAATGTTATCCACCCCGCCGGAGGAATGGGGCCAACGCGCGGAATTCGATAAAATCGCTGCCGCACATCCCTATCGCGGCGAAAACTACACCTTTGATGAATTGCTGGAAAAACGTAAAGACGGCAATTTTGGTGACCAGGTATCAGTTGAAATCTGGCGCGAAAAATATGCTGCTTGCATGGAGCGGCTCGATAATATGGCGCAAGCCTATGAAGCGGCAGCACCCGATGTTGCAGTGATTTTTGGTAATGATCAAAATGAAGTTATTATAGATACCAATATGCCGGCCTTTAGCGTTTTCTGGGGTGAAAAGCTTGAAAACATTCCGTATAGCGAAGCTCAAAAGGAGAAACTGAACCCCGGTATCGGCATTGCCGAGCCGGGACACACCCGTGATCAAAAAGACGTTTATGACGGCTGCCCCGAACTCGGCAAACACATCATCGAACATCTGATCCAAAATGAGTTTGATATCGGCCAATCAACCCGTCTTCCAGAAATCAATAATCACTGGTGGAGCGGTGTGCCACACGCGTTTGGCTTCATCTACCGCCAAATTATGCGTGATGCTGTCATTCCCAATGTGCCAGTGTTTACCAACACGTTCTTTCCACCCAATCAGCCAACCGTTGCGCGGTGTTACAAATTTGGCAAGGAAGTGCGCAAAGCCGTTGAAAGCTGGGACAAGAATCTGAAAGTCGCTGGCTTTTGTTCCGGCGGGCTCAGTCATTTCACCATCGACGAAGAGTTGGACCGGGATTTTCTGGACGCGATCGAGAGCGGCGACGAAGCCAAGATTTTGGCCATCCCGAACGAATTATTGGTATCAGGCACTTCCGAGCTAAAAAACTGGATCGCCCTTGCCGGATTTATTGCCGACACCGATCTAAAATCTACTGCGGTAGATTATATTCCCTGTTATCGTTCGGCTGCCGGTACTGGCAACGCGATGGCTTTTGCCATCTGGAATTAAATCTTGGGATAATGGCTCTATTGAGCAGGAAGCAGGATCATCAAAGATGGTCCTGTTTTTGATTCTGCTTGTTAAATTCCCCAATTCCTGTTCGCCGCTATCAAAATTTCATGCTAATTTACGCCCGATCAACATTCAAAAAAGTTCTAGGGGAATAGCTCTTAAAATGGCGAATACCATTATCGAAGTCATCAAATCAGGGGCGAACGAAGCCAATGTGCTGGGCGCACCTGGGCGTCCGTATCTAACCTATGGCGGATTGCTGGCGCATGTCGAAGCTACCGTCACTGCACTTAATGAACGGGGCATCGGGCGCAATGACCGGGTCGCCATCGTTCTGCCGAATGGGCCGGAAATGGCAAGTGCCTTTATTGCCGTTGCCGCTGGCGCGACGACAGCGCCGCTCAATCCGAGGTACCGCGAAGAAGAATTTGACTTTTATCTGTCTGATCTCAATACCAAGGCTTTAATCGTTGAAAAAGGCAGCTCCTCTCCTGCCCTTACCGTCGCAAGCCAGCGTAATATTCCAGTGCTCGAAATTGAATGGGCGGAAAGTGATCCCGCCGGCTTATTCTCCTTTGCCGGCGTTGCAACAGGTGAGCGCACTATAAATGGCGGTCATGCTGAGCCGGAGGATGGCGGTTTGGTGCTGCATACCTCCGGCACGACATCCAGGCCAAAGATTGTCCCACTCGCTCAGAAAAATATTTGCGCCTCGGCAGAGCACATCAAGACGTCACTCAACCTTCAGCCGGAAGATATTGAACTCAATATCATGCCGCTGTTTCACATCCATGGGCTGATCGCGGCGACTTTGTCTTCAGTGCGGGCTGGCGCATCAGTGTTTTGCGCACCCGGCTTTAACGCGCTTAAGTTTTTTGCCTGGGTCGACGAAGCCAAGCCATCTTGGTTCACCGCTGTGCCCACCATGCATCAGGCGATTTTACGCCGCGCCAGCCGCAATCAGGAGATTGTCGATGCAGTACCCTTTCGCCTTATTCGCTCCTCATCATCTTCGCTGCCCCCTCAGGTGATGCAAGAGCTTGAAGACACTTTCGGCTGTCCGGTTATTGAAGCCTATGGCATGACCGAAGCCGCCCACCAAATGGCGAGCAACCCGTTACCGGACGCCCCCCGTAAGCCGGGCAGTGTTGGCTTGGCTGCCGGACCTGAGGTGGCTATTATGGACAATGATAGCGGCACGCTCCTGCTTTCCGGTGAGATCGGTGAGATTGTTATCAAGGGACCGAATGTTTTCTCAGCCTATGAAGCAAATCCGCAAGCCAATGCCGAAGCCTTTACCGACGGCTGGTTTCGTACTGGCGATCAGGGCGTAATTGATGGCGACGGCTATATCAGTCTGACCGGCCGACTCAAAGAAATTATCAACCGGGGTGGCGAGAAAATCTCACCGCGTGAAGTTGATGAAGTGTTGATGGATCACGCTGCCATCGAGCAGGTAGTCACCTTTGCCCTGCCTCATGACAAATTGGGGGAAGATGTTGCTGCGGTTGTGGTGTTGCATGAAGGAGAGGAAGTAGAAGAAAAAGAAATTCGCGAATTCGCCGCCAACCGTCTGGTCGACTTCAAAGTGCCACGCAAAGTTATATTTATGGATGAAATACCCAAGGGTGCCACAGGCAAATTGCAACGCATCGGCCTCGCCGAAAAGCTCGGACTGGTTTAACATCAGAAAATGACAAAAATTTGCATATATGGCGCAGGTGCAATTGGTGGCCTCGTCGGCGCTGAACTGGCTTTAGCTGGCAGCGATGTCACCTTAGTCGCGCGCGGCCCTCATCTTGCAGCCATGCAAGCCAATGGGCTAACGATTATCAAAGAAGGAGAAACTCACATTGCTAAACCCTTCGCCACGGATGATCCCGCTGAAGCCGGACCTCAGGATTATATTTTTATCACGCTTAAAGCTCATTCGGTACCGGGCATTGTCGAGGAGATCCAACCCTTGATGGGGCCAGATACGGCTGTTGTCTGGGGCGTGAATGGGGTGCCGTGGTGGTATTTCTACAAATTGGATGGCGATTATCATGACAAACGTCTGGAGAGCATCGACCCCGGCAACGGCCAATGGGACAAGATAGGCCCAGAGCGGATTATCGGCTGTGTTGTTTACCCGGCGGCCGAAGTGCGAGAGCCAGGCATTATCCAGCATGTTGAAGGCAATCGCTTTAGC
>CAJWIB010000227.1 GCA_913041095.1 uncultured Rhodospirillaceae bacterium
CGGTCAACTACGCAAGGTGTGAATTAAGAAAATCGGCTAAATTTTTTGCGTTGGGCGGGATTTTTTCTTGGGATCATCAAGCACGTACGCGATCGCCACCAGACCGCTAAACATGGTGATGGAGAGATAAACGAATGCCATTTTTTTGCTCTTTTTAAATTAATGTTCTCTGATGCTTTCATATTTGGCAAATTCCTTTAAAAAATCAGTTAATTATCAAAATTCTTGCCGACAAAGGACCGTAATGACGCCGCTAAATAACCAAAAACAACTCCTCGGTATAATTCTGATGGTGCTGGCGGTCTTTTTGTTTCCGCTGAAAGATGCCATAGCCAAAATGACCGGCGGGTACTATTCAGCCATTGTCATTATGTGGGCGCAGATGGTGTTTGCCAGTCTGTTCTATGTGCCGATCATCACGATCAAATACGGTCCCGGTATTCTGCTGCCGCGGAAATTATTTTTGCAAATATTAAGGGCGATTTTGGTGATTACCGGCATGTGTATGTTTTATTGGGCGATTAGTTTGGTCCCTTTGGCGGAAGCAACGGCAATTTCTTTTGTCGCGCCGCTGGTGATCACAGCGGTTTCTCCCTTCATGCTGGGTGAGAAAATCGGACTACGGCGCTGGCTCGCGGTGGTGGCTGGATTCATTGGAGTTTTAATTGTATTACGGCCGGAATTTAGTGGCGACCGGTTAGGTTATATGATCGCTTTTGGCGCAGGCCTGTCGATTGGTTTTTTCTATCTTTTTAATCGCCTTCTGGCTGATGCCGCCCCTCCAATTGCCAATTTGACCTATTCCGCGATCATTGGGACGATCCTGTTGACACCTTTAATATTTTCCGTTTGGGTGCCTCCACGCCCGGAGGATACGCTATTAATCATCGGCTTTGTTACCTTTGCCGCAATGGGACAAACCTGTCTCTTTAGCGCCTTCATTTATGGTGAAGCTTCCATACTTGCACCCATCGTGTTTAGCCAAATTGTCGGCGCCACGCTTTTTGGCTATTTGTTTTTTGGCGATTTTCCAGATGCCGTTTCCATTGCCGGCATAGCAATTGTGATTGCCAGTGGTATCTATATCGCCATCAAGGAAACCCGGCAGTAGGAATAATTACCTATCAGTGTTAAATCAGTCGTTCCAACAGGGGAGCTTACCGTCTTTATCTTTGGGCATTAGTTTTTTAACGATGCCCGGCCAATAGCGGTTGCCCAATTTGATGCCGCGCTGGCCGATATCAATACAGGCATTATTAATGTCGTGGGTAAGATTGAGATAAAGCTTGTTATTCGCGATGACAAAGGCCTCCGAATTGATGCCATCGGCATACCCGTGGGCGATACCCCAAGCTCAGTAGCCTCCATATTGCGGCGCAAATTTCTCCGGATTATTGGCAAACATGTTCCGGTGCTGGGCGCTGGCGAACTGCCAATGGCGTTTTCCAGCGATAGGAAAATTCCAATCTGCCTGGCACCGTCTTTTATTGAGTGAAATAGGCAACGCTGTCATAACTCTCAATGGCGATATTGTTGGCTGTCGTGTTAATCTCGCCAATCGTTTCAGCTTTGGTATCGATTGCGATCCACAGCAAAGCCAGTAACAGGCCGCAAATCATACCCAATTGGAGCGGGCTTGGCCGGATGATTTTTTTAATGGATGTTGGCATCGGATACCTCCTTCCTAATGACATAAGGATAGGCCTGAGCTTGATCACGAGCGAATCACACTTGCGCTATTTTAGGAGATTGCAGGAAACCATAATATTCAGCATTATAGCGCACCCAAAATATTGAGTGAGGAGTACCTCTCCCCATGTTGGCAGATGGTTCTGGTGTAATTTCGCGGCCTGATGAAACTGTAATCCAAGAACTCGTTGAAGAGTTGCAAACGACTTTTGGTGACCGGGTGTCGACGTCAATAGCGGTGCGGGAACATCATGCCCGCGATTTTTCCTTTCATGAACTGGTGCCGGCCGATGCGGTGGTGATGGCGCGCTCGACCGAGGAGGTCGTTGAGATTGTCAAAGCCTGTGCCAAACGAGGCGTGCCGATTATTCCCTTTGGCACCGGCACCTCGGCAGAGGGTCATCTGACGGCGCTCCATGGCGGCATTTGTGTTGATGTCTCGGAAATGAACACTGTGCATGACGTTAATACCGAAGATATGGATGTCACGGTTGAGCCTGGCGTCACCCGCAAGCAACTCAATGAATATTTACGCGATACCGGCCTGTTTTTTCCCATCGATCCCGGTGCCGATGCGTCGATTGGCGGCATGGCCTCGACCCGGGCGTCTGGCACCAATGCGGTACGCTATGGCACCATGCGGGAAAATGTGATGAGCCTTGAGGTGGTGACGGCGGACGGCAAAGTTATCCGCACGGCACGCCGTGCCCGCAAATCATCATCCGGCTATGATCTGACCCGGTTGTTTGTTGGCGCCGAAGGTACGCTCGGCGTCATTACTAAAATAACACTAAAACTATACGGAATTCCCGAGGCAATATCTTCCGCCGTGGTTTCTTTTGACAGTCTCAAAGGAGCGGTCGATGCCGTGATCTCGACCATCCAGTGGAGCATCCCGATGGCGCGCATCGAATTGCTCGATGACGTTCAAATGGATGCGCTCAACAAATATTCCGATCTTGATTATCCGGTGCAACCGACTTTGTTCCTTGAATTTCATGGTTCTGAGGCGGGCGTCAAAGAACAGGCCGAGCGGATGGCGGAAATCTGTGAAGAGTTCGGCAGCGGTAATTTCTCGTGGACCCGCAATGCGGAAGAACGCGATAAACTCTGGGCCGCACGCCATGATGCTGCCTATTCGGCCATCGCGTTGAGACCCGGCTGTGCGGTGATGGCGACGGATGTCTGCGTGCCGATCTCTAGGCTCGCCGAATGCATTATGACAGCCAAGCAGGATATTGATGAAGCTGGCATTGTCGCACCCATTGTCGGTCATGTCGGTGATGGTAACTTCCATGTTGAGCTACTGATTCATCCGGATACGCGTGAAGAAGATCTACGCATCTGTAATGAGATCAACCGCAAACTGGTCGAGCGTGCCATTGCCATGGATGGCACCTGCACCGGTGAGCACGGCATTGGCCAGGGAAAAATAAAGTATCTTGAGGCGGAACATGGTGACGCTGTGGACATTATGCGGACCATTAAAATGGCGCTCGATCCGCAAAACATCATGAATCCTGGAAAAATCATTAAATTATAATAGGTTAAAGGATATGATCTAGATCACTGCATAATTTAGAAGATTGTGAGACTATAATAGCCAAGTTACTCCTCCTAAATACCCCACCCTCCAAAAAAAGCCCACTTCAATCACGGGCCTTTTCTTATGCCCGATAATTAAATGGTTCACCCACCCAACAATGTTGGCGAGGGGTAATCTCTTGTGATAGCCTCTGGTAATTGCAATCAGAAAAAATTAGGCAGGGATCATGAGCCTCTTTAAATTTAAATTCCGCCCGCCCCATTTGGGCAAATATCCGATGGAGCAAGTCAAACGGGTTGATAAACCAACGACGCGGATTGATACTGATAAAGTTAAACGCGTGCCACTCAGGGCGGCTTTTTTTACCCGGCCGATCTTTGGTGATCTTGGTGAAAAAGTAAAAGAGGAACGCGCGCGGTTTATCAATAAAAATCCGCTGTCGGAAGCTATTGGCGAAGTCATGCAGGCGATGATCCCGCTGCATGAAGGGCCGGTCGCCGAGGAAAAAGCCCCTTATACGGATGATCCTGAACTGATAGCCAAGCACATCAAGTCGCTCGCTTATTTTTTGGATATGGATATCGTCGGTATTTGCGAAGTCCCCGAGTACGCCTGGTATACCCACGACGGTAAGGGTAATCCTGTCGAGGCGCGACATAAATATGCTCTCGTCTGCCTGATCGATCAGGGTTACGAAACCATGGAAGGGGCCAGTGGTGACGATTGGATCAGCGGCACCCAAAGCTACCGGGCGTATTTACGTGGAGCTGAAGTCGGTAGTGTGATTGCCGGCTATATTCGGAAACTCGGTTTTGATGCGCGCTGCCATTCGGCGCCGAGTGGTCAAGTGCAGCAAATCCCCTTGATGTTGCTGGCGGGCTTAGGTGAGCTCAGCCGGATTGGCGAGCTCGTGCTTAATCCATTTATCGGGCCGCGTTCCAAAACCGTGGTCGTCACTACTGATCTGCCGATGGAATGCGATAAACCGATCGATTTTGGCCTGCAAAAATTTTGTGATAATTGTTTCAAATGCGCCCGTGAATGCCCGTGTAATGCTATCCCGTTCGGCCCAAAGATTATGTATAACGGCTATGAAATTTGGAAACCGGATGTTGAAAATTGTGCTAAGTACCGCATCACCAATCCTAAAGGCTCGGCTTGCGGGCGTTGCATGAAAACCTGCCCACTCAATAAAGTTGTCACTAAGGATGGGCCGCTGATGCAGCGGGCGGCGAGTTGGCTCGGTATCAACGCCATGTGGTTGAAGCCGATCATGATCCCGATTGCGGTCTGGCTAGATGATGTGATGGGCAACGGCACCAGGGTTAAAGACCAGAAATGGTGGCTCGATATTGAAAGTCTCGACGGTAAAATTATCAAAGCCCGCGGCGTCAATACGCGCGACATTGATGTCAAAAAGAAATGGCCCAAGACCAACAAAGTTGCGCTTTATCTACCGGAAGATCATCCGCCGGGCGATAGTAAAGAACCATTTCCAAATGACCGCAAGGCGGCGCTTGCCAAAGGTGACGAGGCGCTTAAACCTGAAAACTCACCGGTTAATGCGCCTTAACGGTCAAACCCTACGTGTTTGCCAAATTGTTTTCCCTGCAAGGAATTACGGCTGTTCTGTGGGCAGCGACATTTTCCGGAATTCTGGCCATCATGTGGGTTTTTGTCCGTCAATTGGCGGCGTATTT
>CAJWIB010000228.1 GCA_913041095.1 uncultured Rhodospirillaceae bacterium
AAAAATACCTCAAACCACCGGAATAAATCCTAAAAAAATCGAATATTCAGATTTTCAAATAATCGGTAATGTCTGCTTTTGGCTATTAGCCGACATCAGGTGGCGTCAAAATAACGTCTGCTTTACACCCGAAAGCAAACATTGGGTGACACCTGATCTTATTTAAGCCTGTGGCTCAAAACATTAGTGGCCTCTTTTTAAAAGGCGGGGGAAGTGTTTCTACAACATCATACCCCTACTGGGGTGCATTAAGGACGTTTGGCCGTCCTTAATAATCCTCACCACCAACTGATGTCAGTTGGATCACAAGACGTTAAGAAAGAAAGTGTTCTTCAGAACCGCCATGGAGTATGGCGGTACGTTTCAAGTGTCACGGTGTCACCGCCAGTTCAAGGTGTCCTCCGCTCCAAGAATCCGTGAGGAACCTTGATCTGGACGTCTGTAGAGATTGAAATTCAAATCATCGGATATGTGTGACACGCCACCGGAGGAAAATAGTCATTCCTGTTGGGTACTCAGTGGTTACTCATCAAGAAATTTATATCAACAACAACAATGAAATAATGGATAACTATTTGATTTTAAATGAGAAAAATGGTGCCCAGGGGCGGATTTGAACCACCGACACGAGGATTTTCAGTCCACTGCTCTACCACCTGAGCTACCTGGGCATATTTATCAGACAGATTGTACGAAAGTTACCTGTGTGAGACGCGCTTATAGGAAAAAAGCCGGGTTCTGTCCAGCCCTCAGAACAGCTCATCTAGTGAGATTTAAGAGGATAGTTTTTCGCGACATAGTCATCAATGATCTGCTTGAACCCGGCAGCAATATTGTCACCCCGCAAAGTTATTTTCTTTTCGCCATCTATAAAAACCGGTGCCGCCGGCTGTTCACCCGTTCCGGGCAGGCTGATGCCGATATTGGCATGTTTGCTTTCTCCAGGACCATTAACGATGCAGCCCATCACGGCGGCCTGCATGTCTTCGACGCCACTATATTGCGCACCCCATTCCGGCATTTTTTCCCGCACATAGTTTTGAATATCGTCAGCGAGTTCCTGGAACACCGTGCTGGTCGTCCGCCCGCAACCGGGGCAAGCGGCAATTTGCGGCGTGAAAGACCGAATGCCCATCGACTGTAAAATTTCCTGAGCGACTATGACTTCGCGCGCCCGGTCGCCACCCGGCTCCGGGGTCAGTGAAATACGAATGGTATCGCCGATGCCTTGTTGCAGTAGAACCGAGAGCGCTGCCGTCGAGGCGACAATACCTTTCGAGCCCATGCCCGCTTCGGTGAGACCCAAATGAAGCGCGTAGTCACATTTGTCCGCCAGCATTTGATAGACAGCGATCAAATCCTGCACCGCGCTGACTTTACAGGACAATATAATGTGATCGCGTGGTAGGCCAATTTCCTCGGCGAGCGCCGCACTTTCCAATGCAGACGCGACCAACGCGTCATGCACCACCAGTTGAACGTCTTTAGGTTCGGCGAGCTTGGCATTGTCGTCCATAAAGCGCGCCAGCAAATCCTGATCCAAACTGCCCCAATTTACGCCAATACGGACCGGCTTATCATTGTTGATCGCCTGCTCAATCATGACGGTGAATTGCTGATCTTTTTTATCTTTGAAACCAACATTGCCGGGGTTGATGCGGTATTTAGCCAGCGCCGCCGCACAGTCGGGATATTTAGTTAGCAATTTGTGACCATTGTAATGAAAATCACCGACGAGCGGCACATGGCAGCCCATTTCATCCAATTGGACACGAATTGACGCAACCTGCGCGGCCGCTGCTTCGGTGTTAACTGTGATACGTACAAGTTCGGAACCTGCCTGGGCGAGCACCGCCACTTGTGCCACTGTCGACAGGGCATCCGCCGTATCCGTATTGGTCATGGATTGCACCACAACCGGTGCTCCGTCACCGACGACAATATCACCGATTTTTACCGCAATACTTTTATGCCGTTCGATTAAAGCCATGGACGCTTTTTATCCCAGCTGGATTGGACTTACCAGCTTTCTTCTGCGATCATCGCCTCATTATGATGGACGCAACCAACCCACCTGAGGGAGTATCCTCCGGTAAAAATATCGCTTACGAGAATTTTCCGGTTGGCTCCTGGCTGTTGCCGGCGCGGCTGCATCCTCATATTGCGACATTTTACCAATTTGCCCGGGCCGCCGACGACATTGCTGATTCAGCGGAATTAAACACAGAAGAAAAAATTTCTTGGCTGGAGCAATACGAAGCTGTGATCAAAGGTGAGTTAGCAGGCGAGAATGCCCCATTAAAAGCCCGCGATATGGCGGTAAGTTTGGCCGAGACTAATACAACACCTCAACATTGCCTCGATTTGCTGGCTGCGTTTAAGCAGGATACAATCAAGCTCCGTTATCAAAACTGGCAGGAACTAATCCACTATTGCGAATTGTCAGCCGCACCTGTCGGGCGCTTTCTTCTTGATCTGCATGGTGGATCAAAAGACGGGTATGGGACTTCGGACGCCCTTTGTGTGGCGCTACAAATTCTCAACCATTTGCAGGACTGTCAGGATGACTACCAGACCCTTGATCGTATTTATCTACCGCTCGATATTTTGGAAAAGCATAGCGCCGGCGTTGATGAATTGTCAGCGTCAGCAACCACCGTAACTTTGCGCCACGTATTCGATGAAATATTGGTGGGTGTTGATAAGTTAATGCTTGAGGCGGTGAAACTGCCAGCTGGGCTCAAAAGCCGCCGGCTGGCGATGGAATCTCAAATCATCATCAATATTGCCAATCGTCTGAGCCAAAAACTTCTTCTCGGTGATCCGCTCAAAAACCGCGTTGAACTTTCAAAGTCACAGTATATGGTGTGTTTTGTTTCGGGAGTTTTTCAGGCGCAGTTCCGATGATACTTATAATATTAGCTGGATTATCTCTCGCCATCTGGATTGTTTTGGTGTTTTTTCGTGGGCAGTTTTGGCGGGCTGATCAGTGTCTCGCAGCCGTTTCAACTCCGCTTACCACCCTCCCAAATGTTATTGCTATCGTACCGTCGCGCAATGAAGAGATGACCATCGGGCGTACCATCGCGTCTTTATTAGCGCAAGATTACCCCGGTGAATTTTCCATTGTCATCGTCGATGACAATAGCGATGATGATACGGCCAATGCGGTCAAAGTAGCAGCCCAAGCTACGGATCATGTCACAATCGTTGAAGGATCAGAGCTGCCAACCGGCTGGACCGGCAAAATGTGGGCAGTGGCGCAAGGTGTGGAAACCGCCGAAGCTGAATTCCCAAACTCTGCCTATTATCTTTTGACCGATGCCGACATCGCTCACCACCCCGGAAATCTCTCCGAACTTATGGCCAAAGCAGTGGACGAAAAGCTAGCGCTGGTATCTTTGATGGTGCGATTGCGATGTGAGACAAGGTGGGAACACTTGTTGATTCCAGCCTTTGTTTTCTTTTTTCAAAAACTTTATCCGTTCCCTTGGGTAAATGACTCGAATAAAGCTACGGCAGGCGCGGCCGGTGGCTGCTTGCTGGTCAAACGTTCCGCACTGGAAAATGCGGGCGGCATTGAGGCAATAAAGAATGACATTATCGACGATTGTGCCTTGGCTAAATTGCTGAAAAAATCTAATCCAATTTGGCTTGGGCTCACCCACTCGACCATTAGTCTTCGCGGCTATGACAAACTATCTGATGTTTGGCAGATGGTGTGCCGGACGGCTTTCGTCCAACTCAACCACTCAACGCTTAAATTAGCTGGCACTCTATTTGGTATGTTGCTGATTTATATCGTGCCGATCGCCACCATTTTGATCGGATTTTTAATCCAGAAGATAGAACTGTTAGCGCTAGGCTTAGGGGCCTGGGCGCTCATGGCAATCGCTTACACACCCACTCTCAGACTATATTCACGCCCGGCCTGGGAAGCCTGTTTACTTCCACTTGCTGCATTGCTTTATACTGCCATGACGCTAGACTCAGCCAGACAGTATTGGTCCAATAATGCGCCGGCATGGAAAGGGCGTCCGAACGTAAAATAGACAATGCTCCAACAAGAGACGCAACTCGGTAAAATCTCGGATATTACCTCGATTGTTCGGAAATCGGGATCGTCTTTCTATTGGGCAATGCGCGTACTGCCGCCGCAAAAACGCAACGCAATGTTTGCGATTTATGCTTTTTGCCGGGAAGTTGATGACATCGCCGATGGTGAGGATGACCCGGATACCAAGCGTGCAAAACTTAAACTCTGGCGGAATGAGATTAGTAATCTCTATAACGGCAACCCCGGTAATGTTATTACCAATGCTTTGACCTGGCCGGTTGCAGCCTATGGACTGGCAAGGGCCGATTTCGAGGCCGTTATTGATGGCATGGTGATGGATGCCGTCGATGCGTTGCGCCTTAAGGATATGGCTGAGCTGGTGCTTTATTGCGACCGGGTCGCCTGTGCAGTCGGTAGGTTATCCAATGCCGTTTTTGGCTTGAGCGGAGATCAAGGCGATGATTTAGCTAAATCTCTTGGTGAGGCACTTCAACTGACCAATATTCTGCGCGATATTTATGAAGACGCCGAACGCGATCATGTATATTTACCGGCTGACCTCCTCGTACATCACGGTATTTCTGGCTCCTCCGTGAGTGATATTATCGAGCATCCTGGGGTAGTTGAAGTCTGTATCGAATTGGCCAGACGGGCAGAAGAAAACTATCAAAAAGCGTCATCGATTATAGATCACTGTGACAAGAAGCTTATTCAGCCGGCAATCATAATGATGAAAAGTTACCATCTGCTTTTGAACTTATTGGAACGTCGTGGCTGGGAACACCTTGATGTTCCCGTAAAAGTATCAAAAATATGGAAAATACTTTTGACAGTGCGCATTCTAATTTTTGGCAGTTAATAATGCAAAAG
>CAJWIB010000229.1 GCA_913041095.1 uncultured Rhodospirillaceae bacterium
AGCTGCAGAGCGAAATTCCTTCATTCTGTGGCCAGACCGACCTACAATTGGCCCCTGTTTGAAAGTTATATGGGAAATGTCGGTTAAATTGCCGCTTTACGACACTTCGAATACAATTAGAAGTGGAGATTCCTCCAGAAGTTTCAAAGTTTTCTGACAATTAATCGCAAGAATCATACAATAAAAGGCAATAACGTTTCGAATTGTTAATGATTCCTGCGGAATTCGGCTGTCCAAGCCCAATTTGATGTCTTCACGCAGAGCAGCTTTTTCTCCACTTAACCTTATCTTGATGTCTGGATTATCGGCATTTTGTGCTAATTCATGCTCAACTCTACCACCTCGCGGCAGACAATCAGCTGCAATTAAATTCAAATTCAATAGAAGTTTGCCGCTGGATTTGTCGATATTTGATGTATCAGCAAGGTCCAATCCCGCCCATTCGACTTCCAGTTTTTTTGATAACGCGTATTTACCAATAAGGCCTTTTATCGTGCCCAATTCGACTTGGTCGGCCGAACCTCCGGCACCGAATGCTAATCTGAAATAAGCCAGCCGATCAGCAGCCTGTTCGGCACTGCTGCCAATTAATTGCGCCGCTTCATTGAGCATGCCAGAGGTGTCTTCTTGCAGAAATTCTAATCCATTATTAATAGCGCCAATTGGACTGATCAAATCGTGGCATAATTTTGAACACAACAATTCGGTCATTTTCATTTCTAAATTGTTGGCCATCTCACTATCACCCATTATTTTTTTAGTTTTAGAAATCTGCTGCTTTTGTTTCGTCAACTTACGCCATATATTTCAAACCTTGGCAACCCGAACCAAAGTTGTAAACCGTAGCGCAAATAAAATATGACTGATAAAATTAAAAATAATAAAAGAAAATCATATCCAAAAGGGCGTCAGGTTGATCCTCCGTCACTAGATATGGTTAAAAAATTACTTGGCGAGCGCTCTAGAGATCGCCAACACCTGATTGAAAATCTCCACGTGCTGCAAGATCAACTTGGTTATCTTTCCCGCAATATACTGACTGCTCTAGCAACAGACATGAAATTATCACCGAGCGAAATCTATGAGGTCGCAACATTTTATTATCACTTTGAAGTCGCGGATTACTCGGCTGGTGAAATTCCGGAATATACCATAAGAATATGTAACAGCATTGCGTGTGATTTGGCCGGTGCCGATGAGCTAATTGAAAAAGTGAAATATAATTTAGGTGATATGGTGCGTATAATCACCGTTCCCTGTGTTGGCAATTGCGACAACGCTCCTATTGCCGTCTATGGCAAGCGTCAAATCAAGCAGGCGAGCGCAAAAAAAATCGGCGCTGCACTGGAAAAAGATCAATCCTCACCGCATCTACCTGACTATCAAACGATGGAAAAATACCAAGCAGATGACAGCGGTTATGAATTTTTAAAATCTTGTCTGGAGGGCAATAAAGAAAGATCAGAGATCATAGGTGAGATAAATCAGGCTGGATTACGCGGCATGGGTGGCGCTGGATTTCCGACCGCTCGCAAATGGCAATTCTTGGAAAATACCGGGAAACCGCGTGTGCTGGTGGTAAATGCTGACGAAGGTGAGCCCGGTACTTTTAAAGATAGATACTGTTTTGAAACCACACCGCACAAAATCTTGGAAGGTATGTTGATCGCCACCTGGGCTATTGAGGCGGAAGATATCTATATCTATTTGCGGGACGAATACCCTCATATTCATGAACTTCTGACGATCGAAATCGAGAAATTAAAACAGGCGGGAATTTCCTCTTTCGCAGATATTCACCTGCGGCGAGGTGCCGGTGCCTATGTATGTGGTGAAGAAAGCGCGCTATTAGAAAGTATCGAAGGCAAACGCGGATTGCCGCGCAACCGGCCGCCCTTTCCTGCCCAACAAGGATTATTTCAACGCCCGACACTGATAAATAATGTCGAAACACTCTATTGGGTGCGAGAGATACTTGCCAACGGCGCGGAGTGGTTTCGAGCGGAAGGATGGCCTCGATTTTACTCAGTTTCCGGCCGTGTAAAAAACCCAAATGTGGTGAGAGCGCCATCCAGCATTACTGCAAAGCAATTAATTGAAGATCATTGTGGTGGGATGTTGAAAGGCCACAGCTTTAAAGCCTATCTACCAGGTGGCGCTTCAGGCGGTATAATGCCAGCTGCTTTGGCAGATGAACCGTTGGATTTTGGCAGTTTGGATGCCCATGGTTGCTTTGTCGGCTCAGCGGCACTTGTGGTTCTTTCAGATCAAGATGACATTAAAAGAGTTACTCTAAATTTGTTGCGTTTTTTTGAGGATGAAAGTTGCGGCCAATGCACGCCCTGCCGGCTTGGCTGCGAGAAAATGATAGGCTTGATAGAAACTGGCGAGTGGAACGAAGAGCTGATCAATGACCTCAGCCTAGTTATGCGGGATGCATCGATTTGTGGTCTGGGACAGGCAGCGCCAAATCCAGTGAATTCAGCGCTAAGATTTTTTGGTGGGGAATTGTGATGAGAGATATGATTACTTTTACCATCGATGGCCAGGAAGTCGAAGCATCGCCAGATGAAACGATCTGGCAGGTTGCTGATCGTCTCGATACTAAAATCCCGCATCTTTGTCACCGACAAGCGGTGGATTACCAGAGTGATGGCAATTGCCGGGCCTGTGTTGTCAAAGTCGAGGGCGAACGCGCTTTGTCTGCTTCGTGTGTCCGCAAAGTGGAATCTGGCATGATTGTTCAAACCCAGTCAGAAAAAGCATCAAAAGCACGCGATATGGTTTTTGAACTGCTGCTGGCCGACCAGACTGAGCCCGATGGCGAGTTTAAAAATTGGCTCAAGGAAATAAGTATTACTGAAAGCCGTTATTCTGGTATCAATGTCAAATCTGCTGATGAGTCTCATCCCGCTATCACCGTTAATCTAAACAAATGCATTCAGTGCAAACTTTGCATTCAGGCCTGCCGGAATATTCAAGGAAACGATGTCATCGGAATGGCGGCTCGTGGTTCGCACAGTCTCATTTCCTTCGACATGGGCGATGATATGGGGAACAGTACGTGCGTCGCCTGCGGTGAGTGTGTTCAAGTTTGCCCCACCGGGGCCTTGCTTCCGGCTACGACCGTCGCAACACCTGATAAGAAAATTGATAGTATTTGCCCCTATTGTGGTGTCGGCTGTCAGGTGACCTTTCATATCAAAGATAACGTAATCATAAATGTCGAAGGACGAAATGGTCCGGCCAATCACAATCGGTTATGTGTCAAAGGCCGCTTTGGCATGGACTATGTCAGCAATGATCAAAGACTGACTGTTCCTTTAATTCGCAAAGATGATGCGGCAAAAACGGTTGAGATCAACGTTGACCCATCAGTTCCGTTCAAACATTTTCGTGAAGCGACTTGGGAAGAGGCACTCGATCGAGCAGCTCTGGGTTTCAAGGAAATACTCGCCTTTAAAGGTGCCAGTGGATTGGCTGGTTTTGGTTCTGCAAAAGGCTCTAATGAAGAAGCCTATTTGTTTCAAAAACTGATACGCACAGGATTTAGAACCAATAACATCGATCATTGCACTCGCTTGTGTCACGCATCTTCCGTTGCAGCGCTGTTAGAAACGATCGGGTCCAGCGCCGTCACGGCACCGTTCATCAGTTGTCTGAATTCTGATTTGATTGTGGTCATTGGCGCCAACCCGACCTCAAATCATCCCGTGGCTGCAAGTTTTATTAAAAATGCTGTCGATAAAGGGGCAAAGCTTATCGTCATGGACCCGCGGCGAAATAACTTGGATAAATATACGGATCACTTTTTACAGTTCACGGCAGGCAGTGATGTTGCCCTGCTCAATGCAATATTAAATGTCATTGTCGAAGAAAAACTTTATGACAAACAATATGTTGAAGCGAATACGGAAGGCTTCGACGATTTTGCCACTCATATCCACAATTTTTCGCCAGACAAAATGGCACCGCTTTGTGGTATAGAAGCCGAAGAGCTTCGAACGTTAGCCCGGAAGATTGCCAATGCTGGTGCTGCCATGATTTTCTGGGGAATGGGGATTGCACAACATACCCACGGCACGGATAACGCCCGCTGCCTGATCGCTTTAGCTCTTTTATGCGGCCAAATAGGCCGGCCTGGCGCAGGGCTTCATCCTTTGCGTGGCCAAAATAATGTCCAAGGTGCGTCGGATGCCGGCCTTATACCAATGATGTATCCTGATTACAAATGGGTAACTGATAAAGATGCCAAAGAAAAATTTGAAAGCTATTGGGGATCAGAGCTTAATCCTGAAATAGGTCTAACGGTTATCGAAATTATCGACGCGATTTTGGTTGATGAGATTTCTGGCATGTATGTGATGGGTGAGAATCCAGCGATGTCTGATCCTGACTCCCATCATACTAGAGAAGCGCTGGCAAAGCTCGACCATCTGGTGGTTCAAGATATATTCTTAACCGAAACGGCAAACTATGCGGATGTTATTTTACCGGCATCTGCCTGGCCTGAAAAAGATGGCACCGTGACCAATACGGATCGCCGCGTACAGCTCGGCCGGAAAGCCTTAGAAATGCCGGGAGAGGCAAAACAGGATTTATGGATAATTCAGGAAATCGCTAATCGACTGGAGCTGGATTGGAACTATGAGAGCCCCAAAGAGGTACATCAAGAAATGCAAGGTTGCATGGCGTCAATGGAGCATATTGGGTGGGAAAGATTGGAACAGGAAGCCGCTGTCACTTATCCGGTCGACAGCGATGACGCGCCAGGCCACGAAGTAATTTTTGGCGATGGTTTTCCCACAGTTTCCGGTCGCGGCAAACTTGTGCCGGCGGACGTATTACCTACAGATGAGTTACCGGATCAGGAATATCCGATGATTCTGACAACGGGTAGAATTCTTGAACATTGGCATACT
>CAJWIB010000230.1 GCA_913041095.1 uncultured Rhodospirillaceae bacterium
CCCGATAATTCGAGTTAAGTAAACTGTCACCGAAATTCCGTCATGCGCGGGCTTGACCCGGATGGCCACCGCCTCGAAATTTTCTGTGATATGGCGACCGTCGATGATGACGGTACTTTTGTCTCCTGTACCGGCAAGCGCATCGAACAAGCAGTCGTCGACGAACTATAAGTCTTCCTATATAAAGCTCTAAACAAATACCAAACATAAATAACACCGGCACCGGAGGAATTTACCATGACCGAAGCCGTAATCATTGATGGCGTGCGTACGCCAATCGGAAAAATGGGTGGCACACTCGCCAGTGTGCGGCCCGATGATCTGCTCGCCGAAACTTACAAAGCGTTGATTGAGCGCACCGGTATCGATCCGGCGCTACTGACCGAAGTTTACGCCGGCTGTGGTAACCAAGGCGGTGAGGACAATCGCGACGTTGCCCGCATGTCGGTATTGCTGGCGGGCCTGCCCAAAGAAGTGCCGGGCACCACGGTCAATCGTAATTGCTCTTCGGCTTTAGAGGCGGTCAATCTAGCGGCCAAAACGATCCTGGTCGGAGAGGGTGATCTGGCTATTGGCTCCGGTGTTGAATGCATGAGCCGAGCTCCCTGGGCGATGATGAAGCCGGAACGCTTGCCGACCACCAGCCCGCCTAAAATGTGTGATACCACGGTGGGCTGGCGCTTCAACAACGTGAAAATGGATGAGATGTATCCGATTGTCAGCCTTGGCGAAGGAGCCGAGATCATTGCCGAGGAAATGCAGATAAGCCGCGATGATCAGGATGCTTATTCCCTGGAAAGCCATAGCCGCGCTATCGCGGCGATTAATGATGGTAAGTTCAAGGATGAAATTATTGAGATCTCGGTGCCACAGCACCGCGGTGATCCGGTTGTGGTCGATACCGATGAGCATCCGCGCTACGAAAAATCCAACGGTAGGTATGAAATGGCCATCGATACCGAGAGTCTCGCCAAGCTGCACTCGGCCTTTAAGAAAGACGGTACGGTGACAGCGGGCAATTCGTCGGGCATTAATGATGGTGCGGCGGCGTTGTTGCTGGCCAACCAGGACAAGGCCGGGGAACTGGGCTTGAAGCCGCTGCTGCGTTGGGTCGGCTCAGCTAGCGCCGGTACCGACCCCCGCCATTTCGCCTATGGCCCGGTGCCGGCGACCGAGAAACTGCTCGAGCGCTTTAATCTTACGATTGATGACATTGGCTTGATTGAGCTTAACGAAGCCTTCGCCTCCCAGACCCTTGGTTGTATGCGTCAGCTTGGCCTTGACCCTGCCAAGACCAACGTCAATGGTGGTGCGATTGCGCTCGGTCATCCAACCGGCTGCTCAGGCTCGCGAATCTTGGTGACACTGATGCATGAAATGAAGCGCCGCGCTCCTGACATGCCGAAAGCCAGGCCGTTTTATGGACTCGCCACATTGTGTGTCGGTGTCGGCATGGGTTCCGCCACATTGGTTGAGTGGATCGGCGATAGATGAGTCTCAATCCTGAGTGCCCACTAGACGGCATTCGTGTCATCGGCCTCGAGCAGTATATGGCCAGGCCTTATTGCACCATGTTGATAGTCGATGCCGGCGCCAAAGTGATCAAGATCGAGCAGCCAAAATACGGCGCCCCTCGGCGTTTGATGCCGCCATTTGTTGAAAAAGACGGGGTCAAAAAAGCCGCCGGCTATATGGGCTATAACCGCAATAAGAAAAGCCTTGCCCTTGATCTCTCCAAACCCGAAGGTCAGGTAATCTTTAAAGACCTCGCCAAGACCGCTGATGTGGTGGTTGAAAACTTGCACCCGGACGCGATGAGTAAAATCAGGCTTACTTACGACCAGCTAAAAGACAGTAATCCAAAACTGATCTGGGCGCTGATCTCGGGCTTCGGTCAGCTTGAAGATTATCGGGGCCATTACGCTGACCGCCCGGCATTTGATATTGTCGCCGAAGCGATGAGCAGTATCATGAATTTGGTTGGTTTTGCTGAAAAGCCCCGTCCTAGGCAATTTTTGGCATGGCGGACAACTATTCCCGCTTGGTGACCGCCTTTGGTATTATGCAGGCGTTGTTTATGTGGGAACGCACTGGCCACGGTCAATTGGTTGATGGGTTGTGCTAAGAATATGTCCTCGGAGTTTTAAAATATTAACAAGAATACCTATCACTATTGAGAAAACTTAATAAAATCAACAGAGTAAATTATTGAGCTCTTGTCAAATCTTCCTTTTTGATATTTCAGAAATAAAAAAAATAAATTATTTAATATTTCTAAATTAAAGAAAAACACAAGAATTTCTTGCTATAATAGTAATAAAGTTATAAATAATATAATTATTAGATATTTCACACAAATGATATGCTCGATTATGTAGTAAAAAATATTCAGTCGGAAAACGGCTCGGGCCTAATCCGGGATGGGGTCTATGAAAAGATCCGCGCCGATATTCTCACCTGCGTCTTGGCTCCGGGTTCCAGGGTATTCGAGAACGATCTCGCCCAGCGTTATAATGTCAGTAAATCACCGGTGCGCGATGCTTTGTTGCGTTTGCAGGAGCAGGGTTTGATCGACGTGCTGCCGCGAAAGGGCTATCTTATCCGGCCAATCTCTATCAGCGACGCTCATGATCTTTACGAGATGCGTTTACTGTTGGAAAAATCATGTACCCGCCGTGCTTGCGATGAAGCGAGCGATGAAGATTTAGCCTCCCTCGACAAATTCCGTGCAGCCGAGAACGGCGATCTCGCCCATTGGGTGACCTATAACCGGGATTTTCATCGCCGCATTGCTGAGCTGTCAGGGAATGCCAGGATGGCAAAAATGACCCAGGAAGTGATCGATCAGTTTGACCGGCTGACTTTTGTTGGGGTGTCGGCAGCTCCCACCGAGGCGGCTGCGGAAAAATTTGTCGCTGAGCATTACGAGATTATTGATGCCCTGCAGGCGCGGGATCGCTCGACGGTGACCAGTTTGATTAATAAGCATATCACCAAATCACAAAAACAATTATTCGCGGTGTTGGAAAATCCCCCAATCGTCGAATAACGAGATAAAAAAGTAACCAGGTAAGTTTATGAGGAAGGTGTATTTTGAAACCCTTTGATTTTGTTCAACCCACCACCACCGATGCGGTGCTTGCGGCCTTGGTGGAGCACAGCTCGAATGTGCGCATTCTTTGTGGCGGCACGGATTATGTTGTCGAATTGAAATACGTCGCGCAAAGTCCCGGCGTCGTCGTTGATGTTTCCCGGCTCGAGGATTTGAAAGGTATCGAGTTGACCGATGCGGGGCTCAGGATCGGTGCAGGCGTAACCCACTCGGAGATTATGGCGGATCCACTGATTGCCGAGCACGCACCGGCGATGATTGATGCCGCGCATACGGTTGGCGCCGTGCAAACCCGCAACCTCGGTACCCTTGGCGGGAACCTCGTCACCTGCGTGCCGTCCATGGATAGCGGGCCGACGCTGTTGGCATTGGATGCACAAGTAACCATTTTGGGCCCGAAAGGCACCCGTCAAATAGATTTATCAAAGTTTTTTGTCGGCGTGCGTAAAACGGCGCTGGAACCTGATGAACTCTTATTGGAAGTGATCATCCCAAAGGACAATCTCGGCAAGCCGGCCGGCTTTATCAAATTTGGTCTGCGTAAAGGTCAGGCTTTGGCGCTGGTGAACGCCGCTTCAGCTTTTTGGGTTGATGATGGTAAGTTTAAAGACGTGCGGATTGCGTTGGGCGCGGTCGCCCCGGTAGTGATGCGGGCGATTAAAGCCGAAGCCCACCTGGAAGGCCAGGCAATCTCACTAGAGCTTATTGATGAAGCAGCCAAACTTTCTATTGATGAAGCGAAGCCAATCGATGATTTCCGCGCTTCCAAAGAATACCGCAATAGTCTTATCGAAGTTGGTGCCCGGCGAACTCTGCAAGCAGTGCTCGACTTGGCCAACGGATAAAGGGAATAGAGAAATGACAGACATAACACTTACCGTAAACGGCGAAGAACGCACCGCCAGCGTACCGCCGGAAACCACGCTGCTTAAAATGCTGCGGGAAGATTTAAACCTCACCGGCACCAAGCTCGGCTGCGATGTTGGTGATTGCGGCGCCTGCACCGTGCTGGTCGATGGTATTGCGGTCAATGCGTGTTTGATGCTGGCGGGGCAAGCCAATGGCAAAAAAATCGAGACCATCGAAGGGCTGTCAACCATGGAAGAATATCATCCCATTCAAAAAGCCTTTGAAGAGGTTGCAGCGCTGCAATGCGGTTTTTGCGGTCCGGGCATGATTATGTCGACCAAGGCGATGATTGATCAGGGTGATGATCTGAGCAAACAGGATATTCGCGATGCGCTCTCGGGCAATCTCTGCCGCTGCACCGGCTATACCAAGATTATCGACGGGGTGATCGATGCGTATGAAGAAATCACCGGTAAAAAAGTACCGGAAATCAGCCCGCGTGCGGCGTAGGGTGAGGGAGCAGAAAAATGGCAGATGACGTTAAAGTTAAAGAAAAATCTGAAACCCTAGAAAATCTCAGAAAGGCCGATGATAATTTACGGTTACCGGCAGTGCCGGAGCGCACTTTATTTCCGAAAGAAATCGGTGTCACCGAAGCACGGGAGCAGACCCCGGCGGTTGGTCAGCGGGCAACGCGACCGGATAGCCGCATGCATGGGTTGGGCCAGACTAAGTATATCGATGACATGTTTTTTCCGGGTATGCTCCACACCAAGATCAAGCGGGCGGGCATTTCTCATGCCAGGATCAAGAAAGTTGATGTAAGTGAGGCTGAGAAAATGCCGGGCGTCATGGCAACGCTGATTGGTAAGGAAATTCCGGTCAATAGTTTCGGCCCATCTTACCAGGATCAGCCCTTGCTGGCAGACAATATTGTCCGCCA
>CAJWIB010000231.1 GCA_913041095.1 uncultured Rhodospirillaceae bacterium
GGCGATACTTTGCGAGGTTTTCAAACTGCCGGTGTTGGTCCGCGAGATAAGGTAACAGAAGATTCCTTGGGTGGTGAATGGAAATACAATGGCTCCGTTCAAATGATATTTCCTCTTAAATTGCCAGCAGAATTCGCCATTTCAGGCCGGTTGTTCTCTGATTTTGGTAGTGTTAGTGAAGTTAATCCCTCTAATTCTAATATTCAGGACACTGGAAGTATTAGAGCATCTGCTGGTGCCGGTTTGGGGTGGGTATCGCCATTTGGTCCCATTAATATGGACTTTGGCTTTCCCATTGTTAAAGAGAGCTTTGATCAAACGCAGCTATTTAGGTTAAACTTCGGAACGAGGTTCTAACAAATGAACGTAAGTTTTAAAATTTTAATTTCTTTTTTAGTTTTATCATTTGCGCTTATTGGTGACAGCAGTGCACAAACCCAGCAAACTCGTATAATTAAAATGGGCATTCTTGATATCAAGCGAGTCATGAAAAAGTCATTAATGGCTAAGGATATTGCCCGTCAAATAGACGCCAAACGACGGAAATTTCGAGGTGAGATAAAAAAGGAAGAAGAAGCTTTACGCGAAGCCAATGACAAGCTTAAAAAACAACGAGTTATTTTATCGCCAGAAACGTTCGCTGAAGAGGTTCGCAAATTTCGCATTAAAACGACTTCATTACAAAAAAAGGTACAGTTGCGGAATCAGGAATTTATTCAGCTTCGCACCAACGCTAATGGCGCCTTACGAACCGCCATTCAGAAAGCTTTAACTCAGATAACAAAACGTTATAACTATAATTTGGTGTTGCGTTATACTCCGCAGTTAATTCTAGTCCGGCCGGATTATCTTGATATATCAGATATTGTGTTGGAGCAGTTGGATAAGAATATTAAGAAATATCAAATTACTACTGCACCCCCTAAAACTGGAAAGTAGTCGATGGCTGACCCCCGCTTTTTTAAAGTTGCGGGACCATTTAGTTTGGGACAATTAGCTGAATTTAGTGGTTCTGAGATCGGTGATAAAAGCCGGGAAGGGCAAATGTTCTCGGATATTTTGCCGCTCGATTCAGCGACCAAAAATGATGTGAGCTTTATTGATAATCGCCGTTATGTTGAAGCATTTCGCAACACCAAGGCGGGCGCTGTTGTAGTTCACCCTGATCTAGTTGATCAAGCTTCCGAAAACATAGCACTCCTGATCACTGAAAAACCATATACGGGTTATGCCAAATTAACTCAGGCGTTCTATTCGCAAAAAGCGCCAAAGGAAGATGCCGTAGATGCGCATGCCGTTGTCGATGCATCGGCGAAGCTCGGAAAAAACGTCTCGATAGATGTTGGTGCAGTAATCGGGGCAGACGTTGAAATCGGCGTTGACACGCATATTGCCACCAACACGTTTATTGGACCCGGTGTCGTTATTGGTAATAACTGTCAAATAGCCTCCAATATTACTTTGACCCATTGCATCATTGGTAACGATGTAATTATCCATACAGGTGTACGGATTGGCCAGGATGGTTTTGGATTCGCGACCGGAATGCCGCGTCATACAAAAGTGCTTCAATTGGGTCGAGTATTAATTGGCAATGATGTTGAGATTGGAGCAAATACGACAATAGACCGTGGGGCTGGTCCAGACACGATCATCGGTGATGGAACTAAAATAGATAATTTGGTCCAAATCGGCCATAATGTGCAAATTGGCGAAGGGTGTCTTATAGTAGCGCAAAATGGCCTGGCAGGCAGTACGGTCATTGGTAATTTTGTCGCGTTAGGAGGACAAGTAGGGGTTGCCGGACACCTGACGATTGGTGACGGCGCTCAAGTAGCGGCAAAAAGTGGGGTGTCAACAAATATAGCTCCTGGTGTAACTGTTGCCGGCACTCCAGCGCAAAATGCCCGCGATCATTGGAAGGGGCTCGCCATGTTGAAAAAATTGGTAAAGGAAAAAAGAGGTAAGTAATGGATAGTGAGGCAGATTTAACAGAGACTACCTTCATCGACATTGAAAAAATTGTCGAGATGATCCCTCATCGATATCCGTTCTTGATGATTGACCGGGTGAGTGATCTGGTTCCGGAAGAAAGCGCGGTAGGTCATAAAAATGTGACTATAAATGAGCCACATTTTCAAGGACATTTTCCGAGCAAGCCGATAATGCCGGGGGTGTTGATAATTGAGGCAATGGCGCAAACCTCAGCCGTGCTTGTTGTTCACACCTTAGGTGGGGAAGCAGTAGACAAGCTGGTTTATTTTATGTCGGTCGAAAACGCTAAATTCCGACGACCGGTTCAACCGGGTGATGTGATGAAAATATATGTTAACACAAAGCAACATCGAAAAGCTGTTTGGAAATTTGATGGAGTCGCAAAAGTAGATGAGCAAATTGTTGCTGAATCCACGTTCACCGCGATGATTATAGATCAATGAGTAATATTCATGAAACTGCCATTATCCAGGATGGCGCTAAAATTGGTCAGGATGTCATCATTGGACCGTATTGTTGTATTGGTAGTGAAGTGGCGCTGGCAGGTGGTGTTAAGTTTGAGTCTCACGTCGTGGCCTCTGGAATAACGCAAATTGGTGAAGGTACCCATGTTTTTCCTTTTGCTTCAATCGGCACGCAACCACAAGATCTTAAATATCAAGGCGAACGTTCTCGCTTGGAGATTGGCGCTAACAATGTCATCCGTGAACATGTGACGATGAACCCTGGTACTGAGGGTGGTGGTCTTTTGACCAAAGTCGGCGATAATTGCCTCTTTATGATGGCTTCTCATGTCGCCCATGACTGCATGATCGGCAACAACGTTATTATGGTAAACAATGCGACCTTGGGCGGTCATGTGGAAATTGGCGAGTTCGCTATTGTTGGCGGTCTTTCTGCCGTCCATCAATTCGTCCGGATTGGCCGTCACGCTATGATCGGCGGCATGTCGGGTGTTGAGAATGATGTCATTCCGTATGGTTCCGTTGTGGGCAATCGGTCACATCTTTCGGGATTAAATCTCGTTGGACTCAAGCGCCGTGGTTTTTCGCGTGATATTATCCATGATTTGCGTCGCGCCTATCGGCTCATTTTCTCACCGGAAGGCTCGCAAATCGAAAGACTAACCGATGTGGCGGATCTTTTCCCCGGCGTCGAACCGGTCATGGAAATCCTTGATTTTATGAACGAAGATTCCAGTCGTGCCATTTGCCAGCCTTTAATTGAGGATGCAGCTTAAGCTAGGCATCATCGCCGGCGGAGGAAGTCTGCCACGGCGGGTAATTGATATCTGCCGAGCGTCGGGGCGCGATTATTATGTTATCGCCATCGAAGGTCACGCTCTGCCTCAGTGCCTTGAAGACACACCGCACAGTTGGATTAGAATTGGCACTGCGGGCAGCGGACTAAACATTCTCAAACAAGAGAATGTTAAGGAAATTGTGATGATTGGCGATGTCGACATGCCGTCACTTAAAGATTTACGCCCTGATATAAAAACTGCAAAGTTCTTCACCAAGTTAGGCGTGCAGGCCCTAGGGGACAATAGTTTGTTAACTGCGGCGACGGCGGAGCTTGAAGCTGAAGGCTTTAAAGTCATTGGCGTTGACGAAATACTCGATGATTTGCTAGCCCCGGAAGGCGTTCTGGGAAGCGTTGCTGCCGGTGACGAGTTTGCCGAAGATATCAAGCTTGGTGTTGCTGCCGCCCAAGATTTGGGGCGGCGGGATTTTGGCCAGGCGGTGATTGTTAATTCGGGTCAAATTGTCGCTGAAGAAAATAAAGCGGGCACCGCTGAAATGATTAGACGCAACCACGAAAACTCACCTAACGCCCAAGGCGGTATTTTAGTTAAAATTAAAAAGCCAGGACAAGACCGGCGGATGGATTTGCCAACAATTGGCGTTGACACGGTTGTGCAGGCGCGGGAAGTTGGCTTAAAGGGTATCATCATCCAGGCGGGCGAGAGCATAATCGTCGATCTTGATGATGTAGTGAGTACCGCCAATGCCGCGGGTATTTTTTTGCGAGGCGTGCGTTTGGAGGAAGCTAACGCAACAAGCGTGCCCAAAATTTATATTATCGCTGGTGAACCCTCAGGTGATAATTTAGGTGCTCGGTTAATGGCCGCGCTAAAAACCCAAACTGCTGGTGAGGTCAGATTTACCGGTGTCGGTGGAATTGAGATGACAAAACAAGGACTCTCAAGTCTTTTCCCAATGTCCGATCTTACGGTTATGGGGTTAACCGAAGTTTTACCGAGACTGCTGAACTTACTGCGGCGGATTAATGAGACCGTCAGGCATATTCGCAAAACACAACCCGATGTCGTAGTTACTATTGATACGCCTGATTTCTCATTGCGTGTGGCAAAAAAAATTCACGGCCATTCGATTCCGCTCGTGCACTACGTTGCGCCATCTGTTTGGGCCTGGAAGCCGGATAGGGCTAAAAAAATTACCCCGATCCTCGATCATTTAATGACGCTGTTGCCGTTTGAGCCGCCATATTTTGAAAAAGAGGGGCTTGCCAGTACTTTTGTTGGCCATTCAATCCTCGAAAGTGGTGCCGCTAAAGGTGACGGTGCTGCGTTTCGCTCCCGCTTCGGTATCGACCCGGCGGTAAAAGTATTGAGTATTTTACCCGGCAGTCGTCATAATGAGGTTAAGCTTCTGTTGCCGGTTATTTTTGAAGCGATTGAGCATCTTGAGCATTCCAACTTACGAATAATCCTGCCGACTATTATAACAGTTGAGGTTGAGTTGAAGCGCGCCATCGCCAAATGGCCTGAGGATATTTCACGGTTAGTTACTATTGTCACCGGTGAAGAGGCAAAAATAGATGCCTTTGCGGCTTCCGATGCGGCCATTGCCGTCTCAGGTACAGTTGCACTTGAATTGGCCCTG
>CAJWIB010000232.1 GCA_913041095.1 uncultured Rhodospirillaceae bacterium
AAATTGCCAAAGCTGGAGGTGTAGTGTGGTTGGAGAAGATAGCCCTTTAAGAAATAGTGTGATTTTGTATACTCGTACCGAGTTTGGAGATTACTTGGGAAATGTCGGTTTAAACAATCTGCAAGTATGGCGCCGAATGCGTCTTTATCTGCAGTAGAGAGAAAAGCTCTCGCTACATTAGATCTTGATACTTCTGTGACGGTCTTAGAACTCAGAGCGAGATACAAATTGCTGGTAAAACGCCATCATCCAGACGTTACAGGCGGCGACAAGAAGTCAGAAGAAAGGTTCAAACAGATCAACGAAGCCTATGAAACGATTATGAATTGCCTGGCGCCTGAATAATTTTGGTGCAGGTTAAGATCTCTGATCACAGTTAGCAATCGGAAAGAACAATATGAACGATACTACTTTACATGGAGCGGGTACATTCCCGTTTGATGCACCAGATATAACCATTTCGGCGCGCCAGGTTTTTGGCATTGATACCGATATGGAAGTCCCGGCTTTTAGCAAAGGCAATGAATATGTGCCGATCGTTGATGAAGCCTATTGGTTTGATCATGACACGACAATGGCGATTCTAGCCGGCTTTGCCCATAATCGCCGGGTTATGATCCAAGGTTATCACGGTACCGGTAAATCAACCCATATTGAGCAGGTGGCCGCCCGCCTCAATTGGCCCTGTATCCGGGTTAATCTGGACAGCCATATCAGCCGTATTGATTTGATCGGTAAAGATGTGATTATCATGAAAGACGGTCACCAAGTTACCGAATTTAAAGAAGGTATATTGCCTTGGTGCCTGCAAAATCCAGCTGCACTGGTGTTTGATGAATATGATGCCGGCCGGCCGGACGTGATGTTTGTGATCCAGCGAGTATTGGAAGTTGAAGGTAAATTGACCCTGCTTGATCAAAGTAAGGTAATTAAACCGCATAATTATTTCCGCCTGTTCTCGACCTCTAATACGGTTGGTTTGGGTGATACGACAGGTCTTTATCACGGCACCCAGCAAATTAACCAAGGACAGATGGACCGCTGGAACATCGTCACCACGTTGAACTATCTGGAGCACGACGCCGAAGAAGAAATCGTTTTGTCGAAAGTTCCGGCCTACAACACGGCAGAAGGTCAGGTTACTATTAAGAAGATGGTTGAGCTCGCTGATCTGACTAGGTCGGGCTTTATCAACGGTGATGTGTCGACGGTAATGTCGCCCCGGACGGTTATTATTTGGGGTGAAAATACTCAAATATTTGGTGACTTAGGCTTTGCCTTCCGGCTGACCTTCCTCAACAAATGCGATGAGGTCGAACGCCCGATAATTGCCGAATATTATCAGCGCTGCTTTGGTGAAGAACTGCCGGAATCGGCGGCTAACGTCACTCTCTCTTAAAGCTTTAGAGATGTAAGGAGCTCCTATGTCAGGAGACCATGAAAGCCAAGATCTGATCAAACGTGTTACCGAAGCCGCCGTGAAAGCCGTTGCGGCGCGCGATGACATAACGGTTGCGTTTGCCCCGGGGGCGCATGGCCTAACCCAAACAAAAGATGGTAGTCAGGCCCGTTTGCCAACGCCGGCCCGTCAATTCGCTAAGGGTGATTTATATGCCTTGCGGGGAGAAGCTGATGCCGTCGCGCTCCGGCTTCGCTACAATGACCGTAAAACCTTCAATCGCCAGCGTCCGATGGGCGGCAATAGCGCCGATCTTTTTGATATTGCCGAGCAAGCCCGCGTCGAGGCCCTGGGTTCCCGGGTACTGACCGGCGTTGCCCAAAATCTGGGTAACTACCACGAAGTACACAGCCGGGAAAAAGGCTATCATTTGGTTACGGACCGTGAAGAACATCAGATTGCTGATGCAGTTGGCATGCTGTTGCGGGAAAAATTGACTGGTTCGCCAGCGCCAGCCTCCGCTCAGCCCTTGATGGAAGCTTGGCGTTCCTGGCTCGAGGAAAAAGCGGGACGTAAAATTAATGAACTTAAATCCTGCATCCACGATCAGGAACAATTTGGCGAAACCATCCGCAACATCCTCGAAGACCTTGATTTACCGGCTGAATCCGAAGGTGAAGGCGAAGGTGAGCAGGGCGACGAATCAGACCAGGAAAATTCTGAAGACCAGGAACAAGTTGATAGCGAAGATGCTCAACAAGATGGCGGTGACGAAGACGGCGATCATGGAGACATGGACTTTGAAGACCTCGACCCGGACGAGCTTGAAGATATGGAAGATATGGCCGCAGAAGAGACCGAAGAAGACCCCGCTTCTTCGATGCAAGGCCAGCCGCAGCGCCCGGATTTCCCGGATGGCAAAGTTGAAACCTACCGTGCCTTCACCATATCCCATGACGAAATAATCGCCGCCGAAGAACTTTGTGAGCCGGAAGAACTAACGCGCCTCCGCGGTCAATTGGATCAACAGCTTTCCCATATGCAAGGCGTGGTCTCCCGCCTCGCCAACCGCTTACAGCGTAAATTGATGGCGCAACAACAGCGTTGGTGGGAGTTTGATCTTGATGAAGGTATTTTGGATGCCGGGCGGTTGTCGCGTGTCGTTACCAATCCGATGCACCCGCTTTCCTACAAAGTCGAAAATGAATCTAGTTTCCGGGATACCGTGGTGACACTGTTGATTGATAATTCCGGTTCCATGCGGGGCCGGCCAATTTCGGTGGCTGCGATGAGTGCTGATATTATCTCACGCACCTTGGAACGCTGCGCAGTGAAAGTTGAAGTTCTCGGCTTTACCACGCGTGCCTGGAAAGGCGGCCAAGCCCGGGAAGAATGGGTCGCTGCCGGCAAACCTGCCAATCCGGGCCGGCTTAACGATCTGCGCCACATTATATATAAAGCCGCCGATTCGCCATGGCGCCGCGCCCGCAAAAACCTCGGCCTGATGTTGCGTGAAGGCCTGTTGAAAGAAAACATCGATGGTGAGGCGCTGTTGTGGGCCTATAACCGCCTGATCGGACGGCCTGAACAACGCCGTATTCTAATGGTAATTTCTGACGGAGCACCGGTGGATGATGCGACCCTGTCGGTCAACCCTGGCAATTATCTTGAGCGTCATTTACGCGATGTCATCGATTACATCGAGAATGTCTCACCCATCGAGATTACCGCGATCGGTATTGGTCATGATGTAACCCGCTATTATCGTCGCGCCGTCACCATCAATGATGCGGAAGAGTTGGGCGGCACGATGATGCAAAATCTAACTGAACTGTTCGACAATGAGTTGAACCCTAGAAAAAACCCGACTATCCGCCACTAAATTTCTGATTTATTTGCTGATAATTTGGATATTACTTTGGCGGACGATAAACGCCAAGAGCCCACCTATTGCCGCCATCACAGCTACAACAAAATAAGCCTGCCCGCCCAGCGCGCCATAAAGTTGGCCCGATGCCATTACCATCAATCCCATCGCCAACCCCATGACGACAACCGAATACAGGCTAAGCGCGGTCGCCGACAATTCTTCCGGTACTTTATCACTGATGAAATAAATAACGCCGAGATGGGTTGCGCCAAAGGTTAAACCATGCAGCGCCTGCAAGATAAACAATGCTGGCAAGCTGTCATCCAATCCAGTACCGAGCCAGCGCAAAATGCCGGCAGCGCCGCCTAAAATGATCAACTGCATTGGTCCGGTGCAGCGCAGCACGGCAGCGCCCATACTGAACAGGATCACCTCGGCAATCACGCCTTCCGCCCACAGCACGCCAATCACCGTGTCGGAAATGCCGACCTTTTGCCAATGGATAGTGCCGAACCCGTAATAAACCGCATGGCTCGATTGGATTAGTGCTGCGGCAATGAGCACTAGCAAGAACGCTTTATTGCACAGCAGCGGGGCAATGGGGAAGCTGCTGCCGGTAGCTTTGCTGGTCCGCATGTTCGGCAGGAATAGCGTCACTGCAAACATCAAAACAACACTGGCGAAAATCATCACCATAATTGCATCGGGCGTGGTATCGCTCAGTACCCGCCCGGCAATAATGGCCGTGGCAATAAAGGCAAGAGAGCCCCATAGCCGTACCCGGCCATATTCAAAACCATTCTCCTTGGCACTCAACATGGTCAGGCTTTCACCCAAAGGCTGCATCGCCCCCCAACAACTACTGAAGAGAATGGTAACCAGCAAGATTGGCCAAAAATTATTGGTCACAAAAAAGAGGGAAAAAAAGATTACCGCGAATACCGCCATCAGTGCGATGATCGGCTGGCGCGTGCCTCGGCGATCGGCAACGTGGGCAACGAGCGGATTAAAAAACACCCGGACAAAAGTAGCGGAACCAATAACCAACCCGATATTGGCGGGCGTTAATCCTTTTGCTTCCAGCCACACCGGCCAGAACGGCATCAAGATACCGATCATGGCGAAATAGGCAGCGTAGAAAAGGGAGAGGCGAAAAGCAGTCATAATGCCACTAATCTATAGGGCTAAATCAGGGGGAACAATCAAGTAACAGCTCCCTCTCCTCTTTCCCCTCACTCGTCAAGCGTGGGCTTGCCCCGCGCATCCAGCTTTTAAATGAAACTATCGTACAGATCACGCCATTGCGGATTTAAGTTTTGAATCAATTCTATTTTCCAGGCCCTCAGCCAATGCTTAATCAGTTTCTCCCGTTGAATTACTTGATTGATGAGTTCATGGCGCTCGGCAAAGACGTGACATTTCAGTTGTATTGTTTGGTAAAGCCATCGGTCTTCCCTTCGCGATGTTGCTAAATGCCCCGACTTAGATCACTGGTCACGCCGACATAGAGCGTTCCGCGTGGTTTGTTGCTCACGATGTAAACCCAGCCACCTTGCATGTATAACCTCCGTAAAGATGGATACGCGGGTCAAACCCGCGCATGATGCAGTTTA
>CAJWIB010000233.1 GCA_913041095.1 uncultured Rhodospirillaceae bacterium
GCCACCATGAAAGAAGATGACCGTAGTCGCTTCAGATACCTCTTCATCCGCGACATGGACATCCAGTAAATTACGTTCATGGGGACCGTAAGAAATATCGCTGGTAACCTTGATGCCACTGCGATTTATCGCCTCCAGAAGCGGTATATAAATTTCCCGAGTGTCGCCGGCAATCTCTTCATTAAATTGCTTACCCATGGCTTTGATCTCTGCCGCGATATCGTCTGGAATGTTGTGTGTCGGCGTGTCGATTTTGTTCATAATTACAGTTCCCCAATATGCTGTTTTTATTATTTGGCAAAAAAAGTGCCGTGCGACCCATTCGATCACACGGCACGGAATTTTTAAACCTTATTTCCAGCTGAGGCGATTAAGCTCAAAGCCTTCGGGGTTTTTATGACCGCCATGAACGACAACAGACTTCACATGAGCCAGCACCACAGGCAGCGGCACCAACGGCATCATGTAAGCTTGCGTATTCACCCGGTCAAAAGCCTTTTGATAGATGGCTTTGCGTTTATTGAGATCAAAAATCGAACGGCCGGTTTTATAGTAGGCCACGAGTTCTTCATCACCCATATAATTACGCGAGCCTTTGCGGAAGAAGAAGCCTGCTGTGACATCGACGTCCGGTGCTGCGCCACCATTATCCCACAAGCTGACAAACATCTGCACTTTACCTTTGGCGCGTTTTCTGACAAAGCCGCCGATTTTCAAGGAATCGACTTTTGCTTTGATGCCAACTTTGCGAAGCTGACCGGAAACCGCTTCAGCGATCTGACGGGACGCACCCCAAGTCGTAATTTCGACATTGAAACCGTTCGGCACACCCGCTTCGGCAAGTAGTTTTTTTGCTTTTGCAAGATCGTGTTTGGCTGGCGGGACCGAAGAAACACAACCGACATGCCAGTCATTACAGATGGCCCGCTGCAATGGTGCGCCGTGGAGCTGTTTCGGCACAAGAGCTTTCACCAAAGCCGGCCGGTTGATGGCATGGAGCACAGCTTGGCGAATTTTTCGATTTTTAAAGTGACCAAAGCCCGAACGGTCGGCGGAATCAAATAGCACGTAAACAAAGGACACCGTCGGGGTCACTGAAATACCGAGATTAGGATTGGCGGCCAGATTTTCGCCCTGATCCTTTGGCACGTTGTACATGATATCCAATCCACCAGACATCAATTGAGCAATTTGAGTTTGCTTATCTGGAATTGGCAGCGCAATCAATTTGCCGACGATACCGGCAGGTTTGGAACCAGCATAATAGTTTTTGTTTATCTCAAAGAAAATGCCCCGGTTTGAATCAACTTTGACGACTTTATAAGGGCCTGTTCCCACCGGGTTGCGGCCAAAGTCACTTTTGGTTTTCAAGGCGCCATGAACATCAGATGGATAAATCGGCAGCGCCGTCGCCAATCGAGACATCATTGAGGCATTTGGGCCTTTGCTGTGAATGCGAACCGTATAGCGATCAATTTTTTCAACACCTTTGATCCAGCCAAAGCGCGAACCTTTAAAGCGGAACTTGGTTTTTGGATTTGTGACAAAATTAGTCATATAGACCACATCGTCGGCATCGAAATCTGAGCCATCATGGTATTTGACGCCTTTGCGTAATTTAAATTCTATCGATTTCGCATTGAGGCGCTTCCAGGATACAGCCAGTTGCGGTTTATATTTCCGCTCAGCGGCATCATAAAACATTAGATTGTCATAAACCGCCGGTGCCGTCAGATTGGTTTCTGGATGCGGATTATAGATACGATCCAGAATTTTAATTGGTTGATAAAGGCCAAAGCGCACTGTGTCCTTGGATTTTTGTGCCAGTGCGACACCTGATGACATAATACCAGCCGCAACAACAACCGTGATTGTCATCATTATCTTAGAAAAAGTTTTTAAATTCTTCATTGTTACCTCCACTGAGAATCACTCGTTTAATTTATTGGACTTTATTTGTCCGATATGACTAATTTCCCTACTATTATACTGACATAGTCTTTTGCTCCACACCTACAGCTTTTTTTCAGAAAATTTCACAATACGGAAATTTATCAAATAGCATCTATTTATTAGCGTAAAATAAGGGAAAATATCGATAAATGGGAGGAATAAATCGATTGGAAATAATCCAAAAGGAATCAGGAATTAATAACGAGCTATTTGACCAATAACTCGCTTTCGATCTTTTTGGCAACAGCGATTGACCGGTCTTTAATTGCGCCAAAGCCTCGGATGTCTGCCGGAAGACTGGCGATCTCAATCGCAATAGCCAAATTTCCGGGCGATAAATCAGCTAAAAGTTTTTCGATGGTTTGTTCATAATCTTGAACCAATTGGCGATCTCGCTGGCGATCAGTGGAAAATCCAAATAGATCAAACGGCGTGCCCCGTAATCCTTTTAAACAATTCAACATCTGAAAAGCAGTTATAAACCACGGCCCGAAAGTTCGCTTTTTGAGCCGGTCGCTATTGCGCTCCTCAGTCACGATTAATTTGCGGCCAATGTGGTAGTGCAAATTAACATTACCTCCAAACATATCCGATATTTTTTGCTCAAACTCGCCGTCTGAATACAGCCGGGCGACTTCGTACTCATCTTTATGTGCCAGTAATTTAAAGTAATTGTCGGCGATGGCGGAGATCAAACCATCCGACGCCCCATCGATCTCCTGTTCGCGGGCGCGAGCTTTGGTAATCAGATCAGTAAATCGTTTTGCATAGGCAGCATTTTGATACGCCGTCAAATGATCTTTCCGAACAGAGATTTTCTGCTCCAGTGAAAGTGGTATCATTTCAGCCAACCCTGCCAATTCAGTAACCGCATCTGGATCGAGCGCATAACGGCGCCCCCAGTTAAACGCTGAGATATTTTCCTCGACCGCCTTATCGTTCAGCTCAATAGCCTGCCTGATTGAGTTGAATTCCAGTGGTATTAAACCTTTTTGAAAAGCAATACCCAGCATAAAAATGTTGGCGTAAACCTTATTGCCAAGCAGGCCATAAGCTAGATCCGTTACATTGGTAAAAACTGATTGGCCGGTGTCTACCCGGCTTTTGACATTGGCCAAAATATTTTCACTATCAAAAGCTAGTTCGGGATCAGCAGCCTGCGCGGCAGCGGGGGCGATAAAAGTATTTACCACCGCCTGGGTCCGGTCAGCACGAATTCGGGTCAGAACCTCTGCGCTCGCCGAGACCACCGGATCACCGCCGATCAGCACATCCGCATCAACATCGGCGATCCTGGAAGCGTTGAGCCGGGCATCACTTTCGCCCAACCGGACATGGGTCGATACCGTGCCACCCATCCGGGCGATGCCGGTATTATCCAATACCGAACATTCTTTACCTTCGAGATGCGCCGCCATGCCGAGCAAATTGCCAATAGTAATCAGCCCACTGCCACCGACACCGGCGATCAAAATATCATAGGGTTTGGTTAAAGTTTTAGCGGATGGCTCATCGAGCAAAATATTTAACTCCTCCGACGGGCTCGGCATTTTCAATGTTCCTCCCTCAACCGTTACCAGCGCCGGACAAAATCCCTCAAGGCACAATAAATCCATATTGCAGCTTGATTGATCAATTTGACGCTTGGTGCCAAGCGGCGTTTCCAGGGTTCTAATGGCAACACAATTTGACTGGATCGAACAATCGCCACAGGCCTCACAGACGCGTTCATTGATCACCACACGCTTGGTCGAAGGCGGCATCAGACCTTTTTTACGCCGCCGCCGCCGTTCCGTTGCGCAAACTTGATCGTAGATTAAAACTGAAACCCCTTGAAAGTCCCGGCACGTTTTCATCACCGTGGTCATTTCTTTACGTGGGAACAACTCAACACCGTGCGGGAATTTATAGTCGGGCCCATACTCATCATATTTTTTAATGTCATCGGCCACGACCACGATCTTGCCAATACCTTCGGCGGCAATTTGACGCGCAATATCAAGCACGCTCAGGCTACCTTCAACCGACTGGCCGCCGGTCATGGCGACCGCATCGTTGTAAAGAATTTTATAGGTTATCGTGCAGCCGGCGGCTTGGGCGGCGCGAATGGCGAGGCTGCCTGAATGAGCGTAGGTGCCATCACCAAGATTCTGAAAAATATGTTTTTGGTCAACAAAGGCCGAAGCGCCAATCCAATTAACCCCTTCGGCACCCATATGGGTAAAGGTGACGGTGTCGTTGTTGGGCATCCACATCGCCAAGGAGTGGCAGCCGATACCAGCCATGGCGAGACTGCCTTCCGGCGTCGACGTGCCGCGGTTATGCGGACAACCAGGGCAATAATGCGGCACACGGAATTCTTTACTTGGCACGGCAACAGCTTGCTGTTTGCGGCTTTCTACTTGCGCCAAACCTTGTTTGATGACGGGATGGTCGGTTTTTGCTAATAAGCGCCGGCCAATTATTTCGGCCAGTAGGACCGATGAAGTTTCGCCTGTGGACGGAATGAGCGGTTGACCAATTTCGTCTGATTTTCCGATCACCTGCGGACGCGTAGGCGCATCCCAATTGAAGGCGAGCTCTTTGATCTGCGTTTCAATAAATGCGCGGCGTTCTTCGACTACCAGGATTTCTTCCAAGCCTTGCGCAAATTCGGTCATGCCTTCGTGCTCAATTGGCCAGATTAATCCGAGTTTGTTGACCGTCAACCCGATCTCGGCAGCAATTTCAGTCGTAACGCCCAAGTCATCCAAGGCCTGACGCATATCCAAATAAGCCTTACCGGCAGCGACTATGCCAAAACGACGTTGCGGTGGCGCAATGACAACTTGGTCAAATTGATTGGCCCGAGCAAAAGCCACCGCCGCCGGTAAACGAATTTCCTGGAGACGGCTATCGGCGTCCCACCGGTC
>CAJWIB010000234.1 GCA_913041095.1 uncultured Rhodospirillaceae bacterium
TAAAGTCGGCAAGCTCATTGTGCCGACCCAAGGTTATGGTGGTCATTTGGCCAAACGTCATGCGACCGGTGATAAGATGCCGGTTGCTATTGTTCATGGTTGGCACGATTCCATGCCATTTTGCGCCGGCAGCCCCTTTCCCAAACAAATTTGCGAATGGGATATGATTGGCGCAATCCATCAACAGCCAGTCGAACTAGTCAAATGCGAAACTGTCGATATAAAAGTACCGGCAACAACGGAAATCGTCGTCGAAGGTTATATCAATCCTGACCCCGAGACTTTCGAAATGGAAGGGCCATTTGCCGATTACCCAGGTTATGAGGCCAGGCGCGCAACTCCAAAACCGGTGCTGAAAGTCACATGCATCTCTCACCGGGATAAGCCTATTTTGCGAGGAGCTTTAGAGGGCAGCCGACCTGGATTACCATCCGAAGACGGCCCGCTCTGTGCCTTTAGCTGGTCAGCTATAGCCTGGAATATATTAGAAGATGCGGGTGTTTCTGGTGTTACCGATGTTTGGATGCCGCCGGTTTCAACTGGCATCAACATTGTTGTCCAAATCCACAAGCAATACCGCAATCAAGCAATGCAGATCGGCAACGTCCTTTGGGGAGCGTCTAGCGGCCAGTGGTTCTTTAAAAATGTCATGGTAGTTGAAGAGGATATCGACATCCGTGATCCGATCGCCCTCGAATGGGCCGTGGCGTTCCGGGTTGATCCGGGCGCTGGAGACATCGCCCTCATTGGTCCGACGTTTGGTTCAGTGCTTGATCCCTCAACCCCGGCCGCCGACCGTGATGTACAGAAGTATGGTACCGGCCGCTGGACTCGCACGTTGATTGATGCGACCCGGAGTTGGACGTTTGAACCTAATCCCGACTTTGAAGGCCGCCGTTATCCACCACTGAATAAGATTGATCCAAAACTCGAACGCAAGATTAAACGGCGCTGGCAGAAATATGGCATTGGTATAGATTACCTGACCGAAGCTCAACGTGAAAATCTGACCATGGAAAAACTGTCAAAAACCTTCTCCGAGGTCTAATACCCATGAATAAAGTATTGCTAGCAAAATTTCTCGCCGCTTTTTCTGCGCTGAGTGCCGGCTTCGCCATTGTCGCTACCCGTCTCATCATTGCCGAGACTGAACCGGTAACCTTGGCTTTTTTAAGATTTAGCATCGGTGCCGTTTGCTTGATACCATTTTTAATCGTTGGTTTCCGCCGCAACCCTATTGTGCGTGCTGATTGGCTGCCTGTGCTACTGTTGGGGATTACTTTGTTTGGCATTTTTACCTGGTTGTTCAGCAGCTCTCTCAAATACACCACGGCTGCCCATGGCGCTATCGGGTTGGCATCGCTGCCTATCGTCACTTTGATACTGGCCTGGTTATTTAGCCGGGAACAAATGTCACGAATAAAAATATTCAGTGTCGTTCTAGCTTTCCTGGGTGTAACCGTTGCGGTCAGTGATTCGTTATTTGCTGAAGCTGCCGGAAAAGACCTCTTGCTGGGCGATATATTAATGTTGTTGGCAACCCTGGCAGTTGCCGTCTACACCGTTTTCGCCAAACCTTACATCGCGCGCTATGGCCCGTTTTTTTTCACTGCTTTAGCGATGGTTATCGGTGTCACTTCATTGGCTTTTGTGGTCGGCTACAACGGTGGTCTATCGGCATGGCCGCAATTCTCACCGCTCGGTTGGTGGCTGTTAATATTCCTAGGCGTAATTGGCGGGGCCATTCAATTTACCGCTTATATTTGGGCGCTCAGGTGGATACCACCATCCCAGGCCGGCATTGCGCTAACTCTAACACCCATTTCAGCGTTCATTATCGCTTGGCCAGCCCTCGGCGAACCGATTACCATTGAAGCTGTAATTGGCCTTGCCCTGGTGCTAACCGCCATATTCTTAATCAATCGGACACCACCGGAAGGTCGGATTAAAATTGAACCAGGTTAATTCGCTTTATAACGCTTTCTGTTGAAAAATAGTTTCAATTGCAACCATTATAAATTATAGTTATATCATGATGATATTCAAGTGCAGGGAAGGAAGTAGTTTTGGGAAATATTGATATCTATTCAACAGTTGCCTGGTCAGCCGGAGCGGGTTGTCATGGCGGCTGTGGTCAAATGTTGCACGTCCAAGACGGCAAGATGGTCAAAATTGAAGGTGATGAAAGTCACCCTTTTAATCAAGGCCGCTCTTGCCCTCGCGTATTAGCTCTAACCCAATACATGTATCATGAGGACCGTATTACTCAGCCGATGAAGCGCGTAGGTGAACGCGGCTCCGGCAAGTTTGAGCCAATTTCCTGGGATGATGCTTTTGATTACTGTGAAGCTGAGATGAACAAGATTAAGAATCAAAACGGTCCTGAATCAATCGTCTTTGCCCAAGGTACCGGACGCGATATCGGTGGGCCAATCTCATTCCTAGCTTATAGTTATGGCAGCCCCAACTGGGTGCAATTGGGTCTCTCTGGTCAATCTTGTTACACGCCACGGCTCGGCGCGATGAAAGCTGTGCAAGGCGACTTCGGTGTATCTGATTGCTCACAATTCCTGGAAAAACGTTACGACGATCCCGAATGGGAAGTACCGGAAGTTATTATCGTTTGGGGCCAGCATCCACCAAACGGCTGCCCAGATGCTTTCTTCGGCCATTGGATTGTCGATTGCATGAAGCGCGGCACCAAAATCATCTCGATGGACCCGCGCAATACGTGGATGACGGGCCGTTCTGAATATCATTTGAAGCTCCGCCCCGGTACTGACGGTGCCATGGCACTGGGTATGCTCAACGTTATTCTAAGCGAAGGCCTCGAAGATAAAGAGTTTTGCGGAAAGTTCGTTCACGGCCTGTCCGAATTAAAAGAACGCGCTGTGGAATATCCGGTTGAACGTGTGGCCGAGATCACTGGTGTACCGGCAGAAGACATTACCGAGGCGGCCCGTTTCTTCGCCAATGCCAAACGGGCTTCCATTCATTGGGGTGTGCCAATCGACATGTGCCCCGACGGCACCTCGGTGGCGCATGGCATTATCTGCCTTTGGGCAATCACCGGTAATATTGATATCCCGGGCGGCCAGGTTATCGCCCGGCCATCCCATGAGGTCAGCTCTTACCCCTACTCAACCGAAGCTCTCGTTGACCTTTATGGCGAAGAGCTGGTTAAAACACTGACTGAAAAGCGCATCGGCGCCGATGCCTATAAGATGGTTAAAAACTTTCGTGGCTGGGCCCAACCCGACATGGTGATCGATCAGATTATGACCGGCGAGCCTTACCCGATCAAAGGTGCCTGGATACAAACCGCTAATGTGCTTGGTGGTCAGGCGGCCCGCGCTAATTTTCATTATGAAGCGCTGAAGAAACTTGAATTCGTCGCCGTTGTTGATCTGTTCTATAATCCAACCATCATGGCGCTTGCCGATATCGTGCTGCCTTCATCGACCTTCCCGGAGAAAGACAGCTTTCGCTCCTGGTGGGCACCGCTTAGCATCATCAAAAAGCGGGTGCAGGTCGGTGACTGTAAAACCGACTGGGAGATCAATTTTGAACTCGCCAAACGGTTTAATCCGGAAGGCACCCAACGCTGGGGCTCGCCAATGGAATATTTCAATGAACGCCTCGCGCCTTCGGGTAAAACCTTCAAGGATATGGAGGAAGCCGGCGGCTGGCTGATGCCGGAAGACGGTCCTGCTAAACCGTATCGCCGTCATGAACGTGGCCTGCTGCGTCAAGATGGCGAGCCCGGCTTCAACACACGGACCGGCAAGATTGAAGTTTACTGCACGGCTTATGAAGATTGGGATCTTGATCCCCTGCCGTTCTATACCGAGCCGCCCCAAAGCCCGGTATCAACACCGGAACTGCATGAGAAATATCCCTTAATTATGATCACTGGCGCCCGCAGTCAATTGTTCTTCCACTCAGAGCATCGTGGTATTCCGTGGCTGAGGGAGAAAGAACCAGATCCCTATGTCGAAATTCATCCTGAAACTGCCGCCGATTATGACGTTTATGACGGTGAGTGGATTTACCTCAAAAATGATCTCGGTAAAGTGAAACGCAAGGTGATGATCACCAAGCGAGTTAAACCAACGGAAATCCAAACCCTCCATGGCTGGTGGATGCCAGAGCAGGAAGGCGCCGAGCCCAATCTGTTTGGCGTCTGGGACTACCAGATCAACCAGCTTGTCCCTGGTCCACAAGAAAGCCAATCCGGTTTCGGCGGCGGGCAATATAAGACCACATTGGTCACGCTTGAAAAAATTAACGAAGGAGCCCAGGCCAATGGCTAAGTATGGAATGTTGATAGATTATGATTTCTGCACCGGCTGCCACAGTTGTGAAGTCGCCTGCCAGCAGGAGCATAATTACCCTGTCGGTAAAAACGGCATTCGCGTCACCGAGCACGAATATGACACCGGCGAGAAGATCAAGATCGACTTTATGCCGTTTTTGACCGATCTCTGTGATCTCTGTATGCCGCGCATCGCCGGGGGTGAAAAACCGGCCTGCGTCAAACACTGCCAGTCGGCCTGCATGGAATTTGGCCTGACCAAGGATTTATCAAAGACCCTTGGAGACAAATCCAAAGTAGTGCTTTATACCCTGCAACCGGGGTAATTTGACGCAAAATATTATTATCCTTCACCAGGAGATTAGAAGGATTGATGTATCTGGAATTCCTCGCAAAGTTATGCTCATCAAGATTTGAATCTCCACGTAAAACTAGTAATAAAACGGATAAAGAAAAAATGCATTCCAACGAAATATCGAGAATGTATAATTTGGAAATGAGTTATAGCCCAAAGTGGTGTTTTGGCATCTGAATCAAGCGGCGACCA
>CAJWIB010000235.1 GCA_913041095.1 uncultured Rhodospirillaceae bacterium
TGTCCCGAGCCTGCTTGTATCGCAAGTTGCCCGGTGGCGATTGATATTCCCGGTTTTATCAAAAAAATTTCCGCCAAAGATTACCGCGGCGCCTACGATGTCATCAGCGAAACCAATCTGTTGCCGGCAATCTGCGGCAGGGTTTGCCCACAGGAAGATCAGTGCGAGGGCGTATGCCCGGTCGGTGATACTCTCAAACCGGTGGCGATTGGCCGGCTGGAACGATGGGTTGGTGATCTCGCCATCGCCGAAAACTGGGTCAATGTGCCCTATATGGAGCCAAACGGCTTTAAGATCGGCATTGTCGGATCCGGGCCGGCCGGCATTGCCTGTGCGGCGGAAATGGCCAAAGCGGGATGCGATGTCACCATCTATGAGGCGCTCCATTTACCAGGGGGCGTGCTGCGCTACGGTATCCCAGAATTCCGCCTGCCCAATAGCGTTGTCGACCAAGAAATCGAAAACTTGAAAAAGCTCGGTGTTAAAATCGAATGCAATGTGTTAATTGGGCGTCTATTCACTATCCAGCAGATGGTCGATGAGTTTGGTTTCGACGCTATATTTATTGGTACCGGTGCCGGGTATCCAAAATTCATGGGCATTGAGGGTGAATCCCTCAACGGCGTTGTGTCGGCTAACGAACTTCTCACCCGGTGCAATTTAATGCATGCCGGAGAGTTCCCATCCTATGATACGCCATTGCATCTGGGCAAGCGTGTTGCCATCATCGGTGCCGGCAACACTGCCATGGATGCCATGCGCGTGGCGTTGCGGCAGGGGGCGGAGAAGGTCTATTGCGTCTACCGCCGGACCAAGGATGAAAGCCCCGCTCGTGCCGAAGAAATTGACCACGCCGAAGAAGAAGGAGTCGATTTTCAATGGCTTACTGCACCAGTCGAAATTCTTGATGACGGCGACGGCAATGTACGTGCCATGCGCTGCATCCGCATGGAGCTAGGTGAACCCGACGATTCCGAACGCCGCCGCCCGGTTCCAATCGAAGATAGCGACTATGAGTTTGAAACCGATATGGTTGTCTACGCCATCGGCACCAACGCCAATCCGATCATCGGCCAAACTTCAAAAATCAAATTGAATGAGTGGGGCTATGTTGAGGTCGACGACAATTTGGCCACTTCAATGGCTGGTGTTTATGCCGGCGGCGATATCGTCACCGGCGCCGCCACAGTGATTTTGGCCATGGGACTTGGACGCCGCGCCGCCGACAACATGAAAGCCTATCTTGGCATCCGTGACACCAACACCGTTTACGCCGATCACCCGGTCGAGAACACCGAAACACTATTCGGCATTGCCGCCAATGAGCGGAATTTCCAAAGAGTACGTTTGGCCGAAGAAATTACCTCAAGTACAGAGGAAGAAATCCATGCTTGAAACGGCTTCAGATAGCGCTGAAAAAAAGGGGCTAAGCAAGTCGGCGATGCCAATCGTGAAGTTGGCGGAGCATATTGTCGAGATCGTCAGCGATTCCGGTGAAGGTGCCCAGCGCTGTGGACAGTCTTTTGCCTCGATCGCCGCGCGCTCAGGTAACGGCATTTGGACGGGCGAGATCATTCCAGCCGAAATACAGCCACCGGCTCGCAGTACCGAAGGCACCAGCGGCAACCGTATCCGCGTATCGTCAAATCCGGTAACCAACGGCGGCGATGAGGCGGACCTCGTTATTGCCTTCAACGAACAGGTTCTGTTGTGCCGGATTAACGCCAACGAGATCAAGCTGGGTAGTATTATTCTGCTTGAAAATAAATGGGCTGCGCATCCCGACACCAATATTGCAACAGCCTATGCGGAAACCCTCGATCATCTACATAGCAATGGCTATAATATCCTTGAAATACCGATGGAAGTTGAATGCCTGAAGCATGTACCGGACGCCAAGCGCGGTAAAAATATGTTTGTCCTGGGCATGTTGTGCAGCATCTACAGCCTGGACCTTGAACTGGGCCGTCAACAGGTTGCTCGTATTTTCGCTAAAAAGAGCAACACCATCATCAACGCAAACCAGATATTGCTTGAAGCCGGCCACGATTGGGCAGCCGACAATCTCGATATCAAATATCAGATCCCAGCGGTTAAGAAAAACACCCCTCAAATTGTCGTTAACGGCAACACCGCACTCAGTCTTGGAGTCCTGGCCTCGGGTATGCAGATTTGCGCGATGTACCCAATTACTCCGGCAACCTCAGCCTCCCATTATCTAAGTGACGTCTTCAAGAAAGTCGGCGGCTTGGTGCATCAAGCCGAAGATGAGATCGCCGCCTGCGCTTTCGCCGTCGGCGCATCCTACGCCGGCAAGTGTGCGGTTACGATTACCTCCGGTCCTGGCTATTCGCTCAAGCAAGAAGCCATCGGCCTGGCTGTCATGGGCGAAATACCGATGGTCGTTGTAAATGTTCAACGCGGTGGCCCCAGTACCGGCCAGCCTACCAAGGTCGAACAAGGCGATTTGCTGGCGGCCTGTTTCGGCAGTCACGGCGATGCGCCGAAGGTGGTGATGGCGGCGGCTAATATCGAGGACTGTTTCTATTCGATGATCACGGCGCGGCAATTGGCGGAAACTTTTAATATGGTCGTTGTTGTGCTTACCGATGCTAATTTGGCGACTGCCCAGCAACCCATACCGCGTCCTGAATTTTCTGAGGAATGGCTGGCGCCACCGGTTGATCAGAGCGCCGTTCCCAAAGACGCCAAACCCTATGACTGGGATCCCAAGACCGGGCTCGCCCCGCGCTTTGTTCCGGGCCGCCCGGACGGCATGCACTGCCTCACCGGGCTCGCCCACGATCAGAACAGCAAGGTAATTTATGATCCCGAGATCAACGAGCAGGCAATTGAAAAACGCAGTCTTAAATTGGCCGCTTTGCAGAAAACCCTGAAACCACCACCCATATTTGGGGGTGATCAAGGTGACTTGCTGATTATTGGCTGGGGTAGCACCAAAGGCGCCATTGAGGAGGCCATCGAACGCGTGCGCGCGGACGGCTTCAAAGCATCTTCGGTCCATCTCCAATTTCTGCAACCATTGGCGTCGGGTCTAAAGGAAATAATGGACAATTTTGAAAAGGTCGTAATAGTCGAGAATAGCTGGAGCGACAAATTAGAAGACGAAATGATCGATGAAAACAATCGGCGATTCTCGAACCTGGCTTGGTTAATCAGGGGCCGGTATCTCGTTGATGCCGATTGTTGGAGCGAAGTCAAAGGCCGCCCGAGTAAACCAGGGGCGATCGAGCAGATGATCCGCGACCAACTGCAGTAAGATGAGGGGAAGACGATGACGAAGAATGTGGCCGAACGGCTTTTGGGATATGACGATGAGGTATTTGGCGTTGAGCATTATCAGAGCGACGTAATGCCACGATGGTGCAGCGGTTGCGGCGACAACGCTATCCTTACCGCCATTCAGCGGTTGTGCCGCGATGAGAAGCTGCTGCCGGAAAAAACCATGTTTGTTTCCGGCATCGGGTGTTCGAGCCGGTTGCCTCATTATATGAACGCCTACGGATTTCACGGTATTCATGGCCGCTCTCTCCCGGTCGCCGAGGGTATCAAAATGGCAAGACCCGAGCTCGATGTTTTTGTCACCACTGGTGACGGTGATTGTTGCAGCATTGGCGCTGGGCACTGGATTCACGCCATTCGCTATAACATAGATATGACCGTTCTGATGCACGACAACGGGGTTTACGGCTTGACCAAAAAACAGGCTTCTCCGACATCACCGCGCGGGCTGAAAACAAACACAACCCCTCGGGGATCGTACCTGCCGCCACTAAATCCCCTCAGCACAACGCTCGGTGTCGCCAATGTTTCCTTTGTCGCCCAGGCTGTCGATTGGATACCGGAAACGCTGTATGACATCATCTCGGTGGCGTTTCATCACCAAGGATTTTCCTTCGTCCGAATTCTTCAAAGGTGCCCAGAATTCCTGCCGGACATGTTCGATCCCTGGGTGCAGAATCCTGACCAGATGTTGCTGTTGGGGCATGAAGATGGACTTCAAATAAGTCCTGCACTAGCAAAAGTTTACACCAATCAGGAAACCCACGACCCAGCCGACATAAACCGGGCCCGGGAAATTGCCTCATTTACCGATATTATCCCGGTCGGCGTGCTTTACCAAAACTCTAATATTCCCCGCTATGATGACATTCGGCGGCCCCGTGGAGTTTATACCAACGAGAAGATCAGAGCCGGGATCGAGGAAGAGCTGGATAAATATACAATTTAACTATTGAACCTAAAATCAGAAGCGAAAATGCTATGAAATCAGCTACGGTTCGTAAGCTTAAGACAAAAAAACGCCAAGCATTAGACCAATCACTGCTGGCCAATACGGTGCCAGCGGCGCTTGTCAGGCGCCGGGATCTCAGCAAGCTTCGTTATGACTTCCCGCTGATATTGACCCGTGACGCCAACGCCAATGATCAGGAATTCATCTTCACCCTGTCGGGTGTCATTGATAAAATTTTACTCAAAATCGCACTACCGGGTGGCACAGGCGAACAACTACGAAGCCATATTTTACGCCTTGAACAGGAAATACGGACGCTTGCCCAGCAAGGAACCAACGGCTCCTTGATCGAGTTATGGGAATTGGCGGCGGCCAAACTTTTAAGCGAAGCTGACGATAGTGGCACGATTGAACAGAGTATCGACGAGGCACGGAAGGTCTTAACGATCGAAGGCGAGATCGTCGACTGTGATGGTGACATGCCCTCCCGGCTTATGGCGCTGGCTTGTTTTACCGTACGGGAATCAAGAGCCGAGGATTTCCGGCTTAGGGTTAATCGGCTCATTGTCCGGCTCACTGATATTCTGCA
>CAJWIB010000236.1 GCA_913041095.1 uncultured Rhodospirillaceae bacterium
CGCTAGGTTCATCTGGATGAGCAATGATGTATATGACAAAAAAAGGTCCACCGACTCCGGCAAAGCCATTAACCACGCCGGAAATGCAGCCAAATATTGAAGCCGCCGCAACACCGCACGTGCCGCGATATTGCCAGCCACTCACGATCAGCAATGAGGCAGCAACAATAATGCCGCCAATAACTTTGCGCACCAGGCCAGGGTCTAAAATTAACAGCAGTAATCCACCCAAAGGTGTAGCCACCAACATCACCAAATAAAGTGGTCGCATTTCCAGCCAATTGGCTGTTCGAATCGCCTGTGGATACATTCTCGCCATCAATAGCAGGCTAGCGATTGCAGCAATCATCAAGGCCTCTACTGGAGAATAGATCAATGTAAGCAATGGCATCATCACCAGACCGCCACCCCAACCGGTGTAGCCATGTAAGATGCCGCCCAGAAATACGATGCCCACCGCATAGGCGAATTGGATAGTTAACAGATCAGCAAAAAACTCGAACATAAAGGGGGAGATACGCTAGGAAACCGCAACCGGCAAGACATCAAGACCGCGAAAGCGGGCGCGCCCATGGTAGCGCTTCTCTCCCGCCGCCCTCAGATTTGGGAACCGGGCGACAAATTTGCCCACCGCGACATGGCCTTCGATCCGGCCTAGCGTATTACCCATACAGATATGTTTGCCGATACCAAAAGCGAGCTGCGGATTTGGCTGACGGCCAATATCAACCTTTTCCGGATATTCAAATTGTTCAGGATCACGGTTGGCAGCGCCAATGCTGGTATGGACAAATGCACCTGCCGGTATCTCGACACGCCCACCTTCCGGGCCAAACTCAACGTCTTCCATAGCTTTGCGGTTGCCGATTTGCAGGGGTGATTGGAAACGCAAAAACTCTTCGACCGCTGACTTGATCAGGCTCGGATCATCGCGTAGACGCTGCAATTGGTCTGGGTAGTCGAGCAGAATACTAATGCCATTACCAACCAGATTAGCAGTTGTTTCATGCCCGGCGTTAAGCAGAAAAATACAATTTTGTACCAGTTCAACAGGCGTAAGCTTGTCACCGTCAATTTCGCCGAAAATAAGTGCAGCCAGCACCTCACCCATTTCGCCACCCTCTGGTGTGTTGCGACGCTCGGCAATCAGCTCTTCCAACAGCGCGCCAAACTCTTCAACGGCAGCGTGACCCTCGGCAATTTTTTCCGGCGAGACCACCGGATCAAGGGCGCCTAAAATCAAATTGGAATAATTGTGTAGCTTGTGGCGGTGTTCTTCCGGCACACCCAGCATATCGGCGATGATTTCGGTCGGCAAAGCCAGCGCATAATCATTGATCACATCAAACTGGCCCTGGTCTGCCAGCCGGTCCAGCAAACGGTCAATAATACCTTCGATCACCGGTTCCAATTCCGCAAGTTTGCGCGGCGTAAAGGCTTCGGAGAGCAACTGGCGCACCCGGGTATGGATCGGCGGATCATTAAATACCAAACTGTTAGTGTGATGAACATAGAGCGGGCCGTCGCCGAATTTCGGCTTAAAGTCAACTTTTTTATCCGAACTCATCGCCGGATGACGGAAGGACTGGACAACATCATCGTAGCGGGTCAGAAAATAAGAGCCATCCGGGTTAAGATGCACCGGATCATTTTTGCGCAGCAGTTTGTAGGTCGGAAACGGATCATCCAAAAAAGCTTGGCCGATTTTATTGATGTCAAAATCTGAAGCTTGTTGAGTATCACTCACTGATATCTCTTCCCTTATTCTGCCGCGACGAGTTCACTGCCTCCATCCCAAATCTCAACTTCAACCAATGCAGCGGCAGTCGCCATCGAATGAGATTGTTTGATTTGCATGCGCCGCGGCGTCAACTGGTTAAGACAACCACCCCGGTCCACTGAGTTCCCCGGCTCGCCCAGTGGATCATAAATGGCGCAGGATTCATAGCCATGCAACACACCCCGTGCCAATCGATTAGTCGGAAAAGCCGCACATACGACGGCGCCGCGTTCATTGTGGGCTTTGATCAGATCAAATTTCTTAATGCCTCGATCTGCCGCGTCCTGATCATTGATTCGCAGCGTCCAGTAATAACGGCCATCTATTTCGATCCGATGATCGACGATATCATTGAGAAACGTATCTTTGCCGTCGCCTTGACTGTGATAGCTGTAGCGCGCATGGGGCGTCAGCATTTGCAGCGGGTATTTGGCAAAGCGCTGTTTATCATCAGGCCCTTCCCAGCTGGGCTGGTAACGCGGCAGTGGCGGGCGTTCGGAATCCTCCGCATCAAAGCGTTTTAAAGAATTACACTCAAACTCGATTTTACCTGACTGAGTTTGCAGGCCCTTCAAAAACTCTTCGGTGTAATCTGCCGGCAATGGATGCGGCTCCGGCACATCTTTCTTTTTACCTTCGGCAAACCAGCGGAACGACACCGGCGGCCGCAGCTCTTTCTTCAAGGGAGGGACGACGAAATAGCCTTTCCTGATGAATTTCTTCCACGAGATATGCTTGGGTAAATCGGAAGCATCGAATTGACGTTTGGCCCAATCCAACTCGCTCATACCTTCTGAGAATAGCAGGCTTAACCCTAAGCGCTGAGCGATCTCTAAAAATATCTGGTAGTCGGATTTAGACTCGCCCAGCGGCTCAATACATTTATGCTGGAAAGTGATCACCCGGTGATTAAGCTGGTTCTGTCCATGATGGGTGTAGCCGCCAATGCCCGCCCACTCGCTGATATCCGGCCGTTCTAAATGGGTACAAGCGGGCAAAATTATATCGGCATAGGGCGTATCGCCTTCCATCCAAATCGACTGATTGACGACGAATTCAAGATTCTCCAAATTGTACATTTTGACGTAGCGGTTGGTGTCACTCATGGTGCCGAACATCGACGAGCCATATTTATACAACATCCTGACCGGTGCCTGGCCCTGCTTGGGGTAAATAACTTTATTGAACTGACCCTCGATGCTTTTGCCGTCCCAGGCATAACCCTCGACCGTTTCACCGGCAATTGCTTCCGGCATGTGAAGACGGGGGATTTTCTGGGTTGAAGTGTTGATGGTCGGCAATTGCGGCATCCGCTGATAGAGCGCCACCGCCAGTGCTGTCCCGGTCAAATCACCGGAAATGCCGCCATCGGCGTAGCCCGGAAAATAGAAATGCAGATCAAGCGGCGTGGCGCGCTGCATGTTACCGAGATTAACACCGGGCTTGCCAATCCCCTGCATCGCCATCAGGCAAATCATCATGCGCGACCACTGAATACCGGTAGCATTGCGGCAGGCGCCGCCATAGCCGTTACCGGCACCGCCGGCTGACAGATAAACTTTTTTATTGCCCCAGGCCCTCGCCAGGGCGCGTATTTCTTTGGCGGTGATGCCGGTTTCCTCTGCCTGCCATTCCGGTGTTTTGGGGATGCCGTCATCTTCGCCCAAAACATAGGCGCGCCATTTGTCAAAACCTTCCGTGCGCTTGGCGACATAATCTTTGTCGTAAAGCTCTTCGGTAATCCAGACATAAGCGATCGCCAGGGCCATGGCCGGATCAGTTTGCGGTTTGGGAGCGAGCCATTTGCCGCCCAGCATTTGCGCCGTATCATTATAGAACGGATCGATATGAACAAAGTCGACATCAAGTTCTTTCAGCCATTGACGGCGGATCGAGCCCTCGTGCGAGCCATAATTGCCGCTGGTAGCTTCCGGGTTGCTCGACCAGAACACGATCATCTCGCAATGTTTCATGAGGTCTTCGACGGTGCCGTAATTTTCCGACATACCAACCCGGAGACTGTGCCCCCAATGATGCAAACCGCCCCAGTACCATCCCTCCCAACTATCGGGATTATGGTGGATTTCCGTATGGCCGACCAAATTCATGAAACGGAAATTGGCGCTTAGATAGTAGCCTATATTGCCAAACGTATGGTGGGAGCCGTGCGATGAGGCCATTGAACCTGGTCCGTAATCCCGTTTTACCCGCTGGATTTCACTAGCGACGATATCGAGCGCCTCATCCCAGCTGATCGACTCATAGCCTGATTTACCACGATTTTGGTGATTGCGTACACCGTTAGGGTCAAAGTCAACGCGTTTCAAGGGTGTCAGGATACGGTCCGGCGAATAGACCATCGATTTCCAGTTTTGGCCATGAGGCGAGAGTGAGCTCTGGCGCGGCGGTGTGAAGTTTTTACCACGTACTTCAATTGTCCAGGTGCCCGGGTCAGTATCATCAAATTCAATCGGCGTGATGCGGATAATTTTATCGTCTTTGACATAAACGAAGATTGGCCCGCCATTAGTATTACTGGTAAAACGCTGGGTGCCATCCGGCAGCGTGGTACCAAATTTCCAACCAATATTTTGCGTCAGCATAATTGTCTGGGCAAACCAATAGGCGTCGGCATCATCGCCGGTCATGGTCAAATTAAATTCTTTCTGCGCATCAATCTGCTGTTGGTAGTCGACCGGCGGTATCAGCAACTCAACGGCAATCTCAGCTGATTTGAATGCCAGGCAAATATCTGGCTCCGGGTGGATGCCCGCTTTGGACGTCACCTTGCCATCTTTAAATATAAAGATACGGCCGCGGCTATCGTCGGCGATTTTAATCTGGGCGATCAGGTTTTTTTCTTTCAGCCGTGCCTTGAACGACACATGACGCCAAGCGGTCACTTTCAGTAACCAGCTGAGTCCCCATAGAATAAATGAAAATTTCATATTAATAGTCCAAATCTGTCACTACTACGTTATCCAAATCATTTTCCGTTCCCTATTGATTTAATAATTTATTTTGTAAATAATAGTTTCAATTGCAACTA
>CAJWIB010000237.1 GCA_913041095.1 uncultured Rhodospirillaceae bacterium
TTTATTTAACGTGGCCGCAAGCCGGTCGTACAAATCACCACGTAACTGAGTGTACAATACTCAGGTTTTATATCTCGTCAAGGGGCGATCTAATCTTGAACAAAATAGTGATGACCGTACCGCTTGCCTGGCTGGGTCAACTCACTTATGACTTTGGAAGAATTTTAAACAGGACAAGTGTTCATGACCGATATCGCCACCACTGACAACATTTTCTTTAACCGCTCCAGCATGGATCAAAAACGTGTCGAGGGTATTGTCGAGGATGCCCTGCACGGCGCTGACGACGGTGAATTGTTTCTCGAATACAATCAATCGGAAAGCTTTGTGTTTGATGACGGCCAGCTTAAAAACGCCAGCTTTGATACCATGCAAGGCTTTGGTCTCCGCGCCATCGCTGGTGAGACTGCCGGCTATAGTCACGCCTCAGAACTTAGCGAAGAGGCGTTGAAACGCGCCAATGCCACAGTCAAAGCAGTTCATGCCGGTCATGGCGGCACCATGGCGGCAGGCCCGTCGCCGACCAATCGCAGTCTTTATATCGATGACAATCCGCTAAATTTGGTGCCGTTTGAAACCAAGGTAAAACTATTATCGGATATTGATACTTATGCACGGGGTCTTGATGACCGTATCAAACAGGTTTCCGCCTCGCTCTCCGGCGAATGGCAGGCAGTGCAAATCCTCCGCGCCGATGGCAGCCGGGCCGCCGATATCCGCCCGCTGGTCCGGCTTAATGTTTTGGTGGTGACCGGTGAAGGAGACCGCATGGAATCGGGTAGTTATGGCACTGGTGGCCGCGAAACTTATGAAACCTACCTCCAGCCAGAAACCTGGCAGGGGGCGGTCGATGAAGCGCTCCGCCAAGCCCTGGTTAATTTAAGCAGCGTACCTGCGCCAGCGGGTGAAATGCCGGTGGTTTTAGGCCCGGGCTGGCCGGCAATATTGTTGCACGAAGCCATTGGCCATGGCCTGGAAGGTGATTTTAACCGCAAGAAAACCTCGGCTTTTGCTGAACTGATGGGTAATCGCGTTGCCGCGCCCGGTGTCACAATCGTTGATGACGGCACCATCGAAGACCGCCGGGGCTCGCTCTCGATTGATGATGAAGGCACACCCGCGCAGCGCACCGTGCTGATCGAAGACGGCATTCTCACCGGCTATATGCAGGACCGCATGAACGCGCATCTGATGGATGTGCCCTCGACCGGTAACGGGCGGCGGCAAAGCTATGCCCATGCGCCGATACCGAGGATGACCAACACCGTGATGGAAAACGGCGCGCACGAACCGGAAGAAATCATCAAAGCGGTGGATAAAGGTCTTTATGCGGTTAATTTCGGTGGCGGTCAGGTCGATATCACGTCGGGCAAATTTGTCTTTACCTGCACCGAAGCCTACCAAATTGAAAACGGCAAGCTCGGCGCTGCGGTAAAAGGCGCGACGCTCATCGGCAGTGGCCCAGAGGCGCTAAAAACCGTTTCAATGATCGGCAATGATATGGCGCTTGATCCGGGTGTCGGCACTTGCGGTAAAGATAGCCAGGGTGTGCCGGTCGGCGTCGGCCAGCCGACCATGCTGCTGGACGAGCTGACGGTCGGCGGCACGGAAGTTTAAGAAGCCATTTGAAGTTTATCAACTACGCCGTGACGGTTGATCAATTCTTCGATTAAACCGCTTGTCTTAGCTTCTTTGACAAAATCTTGCAAAAAATCGGCGGCAGCTAAATTCTTAAGCTGAGTACCAATAGCTTGTTCTACCGTCATAAATTGGCCATCGAGAATACGGGTTCCTGGCAGTTTTTCGATATTCTGATTTAACGCCGGCCGAAGACCTGCCAACGCATCCAGCTTTTCATTAGCGAACAGATCAACGGCTGCCGGCAATCCCTCGGCGCGGTGAAGTTCAGCTTGTTTTAAACTGCGGGTGAGAAACAGATCATAGGCACTGGTCTCCGATACGGCGATGCGCACGCCGGATTGATCTACGTCCTCGACCGTTTGAAACGATGACTCACCAGGCACAGCATAAGTTGCTTCGATTTCGACATAAGGATTAGTAAATGAAATAAATTCAGCCCGTGCCGGTTCGTCGGCTATCATGGCGATATCGCAAGCTTCATTTTTTACCGCCTGGGCCGTGCCACCCGGGGTCTCACAAGGGACATAAGAAACCTTGACCCCCAATTGGTTAGCAATTGCACGGGCAATATCAGGTGATACACCTTCCGGACCGCCATCTTCAGATTTACCCGTCACCAGAAAAATATTGGCTAAATTTATGCCCGCCCGAAGGATGCCGGAAGGCGCCAATTCTGCAATGACTTCAGAATACATTTTGATTAATTCCTAACTCGTTGGTGCGGGACAAGGTTCCCATTCTTCAAACTGAGAACTGCACGATCTAGTCTTGTGCGCCAAGGTATCATGCTGGACAACAAAATCGACAGTCTCGCCGGCATATTTTTCACACGCCGGAATTTTGTAAGAAAATTCGTGGCGATCATGCTCGCCCTCCACCCACTTACCACTGGGTGTGATAATAATCGGGCCCTCAATTTTGACCCGCTGGCCTTTATGGCACGAGGTGCCGTCGATTGCATCCGCTTGAACTGGGCCACCGGCAATTATTGATAAAGCGGATGTTAATAAAACAAAAACTGATTTGATGGTCACTATTTCAGTTTCTCCAGATAATTTTATCAGCAATTAATGACTTTAATTAATAAGCATATTCCGTGAAAACCTGATCGACACTGCCGTCCCAATCGCCGTCGAAGTGAGCCAGTAATTCTTCGGCCGGTGTGATCCCGCTTTCAGCAATGGCATGCAGCGGATTGAGGAAAATAGTTTCATCCTGTCCAGAGCCATCAAGTTTTGCTCGGCGTTTAAGACCTTGCTTGGCAATTGCCAGCACATCCTTGGCTAAATCCTGCAGCGTACTGCCTCGAAACGGTGTTTTAAGGGCCGCGACCGGTACTTCATCGCGAAGCGCCGAAACTTCGTCATAGGACCAATCGCTGATCATTGAAATAACATCTGCGAGCGCTTGATCATCATAGAGCAACCCAACCCAAAACGCCGGCAGCGCACAGAGATTTTTGGATGGCCCGCCATCGGCACCGCGCATTTCAATAAATTTCTTGAGCCGTACTTCCGGAAAAGCCGTGGTCAGATGATCTTCCCAGTCTTTGATACTAGGTGTTTCACCGGGCAGCGCGGGCAGTTTGCCCGCCATGAAATCCCAGAAAGACAGACCGGACGCATCAATATATTGGCCGTCCCGGTAAACAAAATACATTGGCATATCGAGCATGTAATCAACATAGGACTCGAAGCCAAAATTATCTTCAAACACAAAGGGCATAACGCCGCAACGGTCGGGATCGGTATCGGTCCAAATGTGGCTGCGAAAACTCAGGAAATCATTTTTCTTACCATCCCGAAACGGCGAATTAGCCCAAAGGGCCGTCGCCAAAGGCTGCAATGCAAGCGCTGCCCTAAACATCTCAGCCATATGGCTTTCGGAACGAAAATCGAGATTTACCTGTACGGTACAGGTTGCCAGCATCATATGAAGGCCAAGTGAACCACGCGTTGGCATATATTCGCGCATAATTTTATAGCGGCCTTTGGGCATCCACCCGACATCATCCAGCGACCATTTTGGCTGATAGCCGAGCCCGAGGATTCCAGCGCCTAATTCACCAGCAACGTCTTTGACTTGTTTGATGTGCCCGGTCACTTCCCGGCAAGTTTGGTGGATGGTCTCAAGTGGCGCACCGGAAAGTTCAACTTGGCCACCCGGCTCCAAGGTTATTGAACTATGATCGGGTTTCGTCAGGGCTATTGGCTGGCCGTTTTCCAGCACGGGCTCCCAGCCAAATTCCGTGAGCTTTTCCAACAATACCCGGATGCCATTTGGCCCCGCATAGGTCAGCGGCTTTAAAGTGTTGAGACTAAAGGCAAACTTTTCATGTTCGGTACCGATTCGCCTATTTTGGTCGGGCTTGCAGCCAGAGGCGATATAGGCAGATAATTGTGCTTTGTCGGTGATTTTATCCGAAGAGTTCATTCAGGCTTATTTCCAAACATTAGGCTTATTATTTATAAATCTCTCCAATCAACTCCTGCCAGAGGGTTAGCGCTACCAGGGCAGCGGTTTCAGCGCGCAATAATCTCCCCCCGAGGCTGACTTTGGTAACAAAGGGCAGATTTCCGAGCAGGTCAAGCTCAGATGCTGAAAACCCGCCCTCCGGCCCGATCAAAATCGCGTCACAAGCTTGACCGTCTTTAGATTTCCCTAGCGTTGCCATGGAAACGCCAGCGTCACCATCTTCAACCGTCGTCTCATCCATAACTAAAAGCCGGCGCGTTACTTCCCAATTGTCGAGTAGTTTTTGTAGCGGCATTGGCTCGGTGATCTCGGGTACGGTCAGGCGGCAGCATTGCTCGGCAGCTTCTATAGCGTTAGCGCGAAGGCGATCAGTTTTGACCCGTTCAACATTGGTATGATCAGTTATGACCGGCACCAATTTAGCCACGCCCAGCTCGGTCGCTTTCTCGGCAATCATATCGAGGCGGCTTTTCTTGATTGGCGCGAAAATCAGCCAAATGTCCGGATCATCTGATTGGGGGCGGCTCTGCTTCATTAGCTTTACCGTCATGCTGTGTTTACCGCTGTCAGTGATCTCCGCCAAATATTCGCCGTCGCGACCGTTAAAAAGCGTAACTTCTGCTCCAATGGCGAGCCGCATAACATTTTTCAAATAATGAAATTGGCTGGCCTTGATCTCAAGATCAATGCCGGTCTGCAAATTTTCTTC
>CAJWIB010000238.1 GCA_913041095.1 uncultured Rhodospirillaceae bacterium
GAGCGCGAAGATACAATATTGGTGCAGGACCCGTTCGAAGATTAAGAATTTTTAAATTTGACCGTGCGACAAACTGTATGGAAGAAGGTCTATTCGTTTGCCGTTTATGTGTTAGATGGAGTAATCCTGCCCGATTACGCTATAATGGACACCGCGATAGAGGTCCCGATGTTACACTGGTATTGGTATAAACCTGATGCTGGAAGAGTGATCAGAGAACATAGCGGATAACCAAACGTTAATTAATGATGCCGCGAGAGCACCTCAGGGTCCAGATACGTAGTGTGTAAAAGTGTAAGCGAATGTTACAATGGCAATTTTTGCGTTACAGAAGGGTCAAAATATCTCTGGGAAGCGGGCTTTTGAAGCTTATCTTCTGACCGCTGACCGGGTGAATAAAACCGATTAAAAAGGCGTGTAAAGCCTGCCGATTGAGGTTGTTAACCGCGTCTTGAAACGTTTCAGAAACATTGTTTCCCAACTTTTTGGCATCTTTTGAACCATAAATTGGGTCCCCAATGATCGGATGACCGATGCTGGTTAGGTGAACGCGTATCTGATGAGTGCGCCCAGTTGCCAGTCGGCACTCGATCAAACTAGCCCATTTTTTATTACACCCACCAATTCTTTGCTCAACTTGGTAATGCGTCAGTGCGTATTTGCCGCCGTGCTTTACCACCGCCATTTTCTTGCGGTTGCGGGGATTGCGGCCAATATTTCCTTCGATCTTACCGGCCTTGGCCTTCGGCACACCCCAAACAACTGCTTTATAGGCACGATCAAGAGAATGGTCAGAAAATTGCGCTGCCAAACCCCGATGGGCGATGTCATTTTTTGCCGCCACCATGAGGCCGCTGGTATCCTTATCCAAGCGATGCACAATGCCGGGGCGCACCTCGCCACCGATCCCGGATAGACTATCACCGCAATGAGCGATCAGTGCGTTAACCAAGGTCCGGTCAGGATTTCCCGGTGCCGGATGAACCACCAGACCTGCAGGTTTATCAATAATGATCAAATCAAAATCTTCATAGATAATATTCAGTTCAATATCCTGGCCAACCGGGATTGCGGGTTTTAACGCCGGCAAGGAGACCGTAAATTTTTCACCGGGTTTGACCCGGCGTGAGGGGTCCGTTACTTTCGCCCCCGCTGTCGTAACATATCCGTCAATAATCAACGATTTGATGCGGGAGCGTGAATGTTCGGCAAAACTTTCGGCCAAGAACTTGTCGAGACGGTTGCCAGCAAATGCATCCTTTACCGTGGCGTTGAGGATTTGAATGTTCGTTTGATTATTCATACGGAGAAGACTGGACCAAAAACATGCAAAAAAACAAGGCCTTAGTTTCACTTGTTATGGGTCTCAGCGTCATCTTAATCGGTGGCTTCGCGCTATTGGTCTATGGACTGGTCCAACAGGCCAGCAACCCCAACTTCAAATTCTTTAAAAGCAATGAAGCGGTACCAGCGGACGTTAAGGCCAAACCACCAGCAAATATCTCAATTCCGATACCGCAAGGCTCAAAGGTGGGTGAAATAGAAGTCTCCGAAGGTAAAATAATCGTACATCTCACGACTGAAGCAAGGCAGGATCGAATATTAATCTTGGATGCCGAAACCGGCGTTATTATTCGCCGTATCCGGTTAGAACCTCAAAGATGAACGGCGTGATTAGCCTGAGCGAGCAACAATTCAAAATAATTCAAGCTACGGCTGAAGCCGCCTACCCCGCTGAATGCTGCGGTTTACTGGCAGGCAATATTCTTGCCGAAAACCACATTGTTAAACGTGTTATCCCGAGTCCTAATATTGTTGCCGATCAGGCAAAAGACCGCTTCGAAATCGATCCCCAAATTCATATTAATCTTGAGCTGGAGTTGCGGGGCTCATTGGATCAGATTATCGGGCATTATCATTCACATCCGGATCATCCGCCGGTACCGTCTGAAACTGATTTAAAGATGGCCTATGGGCCAATACTAATTTGGCTCATCGCAGCCGTCGATAAAGGCAAATTCGTTGATTTAAAAGCCCACCAAATAAATGAAACCAAGCAACATTTTGAGGAAATAGCACTTAGAATTACACCGGCATAGCCGTTGGTGCCGTCGGCTTGATTTTTTGCTGCAGTTTTCGACGCTCTAGCTGGTTTTCGAGCAGAGGCAACAGATTTCAGAGTATCTTCAAGAATTTTCAATTTCTCGTTTAACGCATCAATCATATCTCGACCAGTACTAACTCGCTTGCGAAGTAGTTCGTTTTCTTTGCAATCTGCCTCCAAAACATCCTTGAGCGGCTTAATATACACCTACAGCATTTCAGTATTTTGTTGGAAACCTTCTGTTGAGAATCAGCCTAAAGCCATAATGAGGCCCGCGCCTTGCCCCTGTTTATCGGTCGCCGGCAGCATATTTTTATCATTATTCACCCAGCCAGCCCTTATCGCTGCAGAGCTCAATCAAAAAGGTGAGAATGGGAACCCACCGTCACTGCGGTCGGTCAAGTGGTCACCTTGCCAGAGCGAATCGCCTTTAAGCGTGGAGGTAATCTCCAAACCTATTAATAAACCTGGACTACTATTTGGGGGTCACTCCACAAACGTTTATTTTCTTCCGTGTTTTAGTTTCGTTTAGTCCTATTTTTGATCCAATCCCTTCAGGATTAGATCACCATACCCATTTCGGGCTCCTGGTGGCGCCGTGTCTCACCTTCCACAGGTAATAGTTTGCGAAGAATTTCTTTGCCCAAAGCCATCGCCTGCCTTTGCTCATTTTGGAAACGTTGCGGGGTGGTCTGATCGGATTTGCAACCATATGTGCGGCCTGGTCGCCCATGTCCATAATGCATTCGGCGATAAGATGGTCAGCCGATTTTTCGCCACCCCGGATATCCGCCGCGATGTTTCGGGCGGCAATCTTGGCCATCTGTTCTGTCATGTGACCCGTCTTGGGGAAATTCACCGGCACCGGCGTTTCCTCTACCGGTGGCAAGGCGACTGCAACGCCAACTGCATAAATGTTGGAAAAATCATTATGCCGGTAGTGTTCGTCCACCGGGATAAATCCCTTAGGATTAGAAAGGTTTGGCGAGTCAGCGACCGCCTTAATCCCTGCGAGCGAGGGAATAATCAGTGAATAACGGGAGTCAAATATCCGTTCATCGGCTATCGAGACAAACGAATCTGTAATCTCCAACACTTCCGCGGAAGTACAATAGCGGATGTCACGTTGTTCAAATTCGCCCTCGAAGAACTGCCGCGCCTTGCCGAATCCGCCAACACCGAAGTGGCCGAGGAAAGGCTCCGGAGTGACAAACACGATCGGCACCTTATGACGTATCTTTCGCAGTTTCAGCATGTGATGTATTTCAAAAACGAATTCGTAAGCGGGACCGATGCAACTGGCGCCTGGTGCACAACCAACCACCACTGGACCAGGATTTTCCATAAACGCCTTCCAGGCATCTCGTGCTTCTTCCGCTTCTGGCGGAGACATCAGGGAATGCCCTGGCCCGTCAAAAGGACCCAATCCAGGCACCGCCTCGTTGGCGCTGCGGTGACCGGTGGCAATGACAAGATAGTCATAGTCATAGACCTCGGCCTCCGTAACAACCGTTCGCTGTTCAGGGTCGATTCGCTGGACAGATGCTTCCACGAACTTAATTTTTTTATTAGCCAAAGGCTTGTCGAGGTCGAACGAGATATCTGAGAGACTCTTTTGCCCCATCGCCACCCATGGAAGCGACGGGATAAATATGAATCGGCGCTCCTTGGAAATGACCGTGATTTCATGCTCTCGGTCGTTAAGGAGACGCCGCAGATCAAAAGCCGTCGTAAGACCGCCAAATGACCCACCAACAATGACTATTTTCATATTCCCTCCCCGGCCACATAAATTGGGCCTTTCCATCAAGGGGTTTGGTTATATATTTTTTCTTTCACGTTCGACCGGTAAACCGGCCAGCTTCCACTCAGGAAGACCTTCCTCAAGCCGTCGAACGTCGAAACCGTGATTGCGCAGCTTCTCAACGGCTTCAAAAGCCAGAACGCAATATGAACCCCGGCAATAGGCGACGATCTCTTGGTCTTTGGGAAGTTCATTTAGACGGTTTTCCAATTCTTTGAGCGGTATATTGACCGCATCGGGCAAATGGCCGGCGTCAAACTCTTCTTTTGGACGAACATCGAGAACCGTTACCAAGCCCTCGCGACTTCTATTCAACAATTGATCATGGGATATCGGTTCGAAACTGTCCTTTGAAGTAAAGTATCCGGCGATAATCCGATCGACTTCCGCAACGTTATTTTCGGTAACCACGCGAAGGGCACCGAGAAGTGTGACAACCTTCTCGTCGGCGAGCCTATAGCAAACAGAATGGCCGTCCCTTCTGGCAATCACCAAGCCGGCTCGTTGTAATCTTTGAAGATGCTGAGACGCATTGGCGACGGAAATATCTGTTAGCCGCGCCAGCGATTCCACATTGCGTTCTCCTTGGGCGAGGAATTCGAGTAATTCCAGTCGGTTCCCGTGGCTCAAGGCCTTGGCGACCAAGGCAAATTGGGCAAACAGCGATTTCTTAGGATTATCTGTTGACATAAAACTTGTTCCCAAATATATTCAATAGAATTATTGAACAAAGTATCTATAGTTTATTTGATAGTCAAGTAATTTATCGGGGTGGTTGATTGAAATGAACTGGTCTCAACACACACTAGATAACAACATGTCTCCTGAAATTTATTGCTGCGCTAATGCAATGCCGCCACTTGCTAAGAAACAGCCATCTAGCA
>CAJWIB010000239.1 GCA_913041095.1 uncultured Rhodospirillaceae bacterium
CATTAAACAATCTGATAGAATTGATAATTAATATTGAAAAAACTGATTAAATATCTATTTTTAAGACCTTAAATTCACTTAAATACCGGGTGTAAAAATCCCGTTAAAGTTCCTAAGCAAAGCATTAATGGCCACCATTTTTTGCCCTATTTGGAGATGCAATTCACTAAAAATTGAGCATGTTTTTTACTCATTAAAGCATTATTTTTGGTTGAAAAAAAGAATCTGTGCTATATATGCGCTCCCGTATCTATAATTTCACTACATATGGTATATGGGACGAAAGACAGTTATAACTGAAACTATTAGGAGACTTTGACTATGTTAAATCAAGTTAGGGCCTGGATTAATTTACTTACCGATATTGGTTTGTCATTAATCGGACTAGGTATCGTATTAGGAGTTCTTATTGGTAACAATCTTCCTTTTGTCGGCAACGTAGTCGGCAATTTAACCGCACTCATCAGCAGTCTTGGTAGTGCAGGGTTGGTTGGATTAATTGCTCTCGGCGTTATTATCTGGTTGCTCAGGAGCAGATCCGCATAGCCGTATTTTCCAAAATACAGGACGAGGTCAATTATGGAGAAATTTGAATTATTGAGACGGGCCTTGTGGTTTCTTGTTGAAATATTCAGTCTCGGCCTCGTCCTGCTTATTTTCGTTTATTTTTTGCTCGGTCAGTCCGCTGGCGAATTTATCGTTGGCTTGATTGGCAATATCGGAGTGTTTGCCAAAGCAACCGGTGAAAACGCCATCATCGCCATCTTGATCATCATCTCTCTGGTGCTTTACCTGAATAATAAGCAGCGGTGATGATTTGATCTACGGATAGCGGTAGATATTCGTACCCTTAAAATCCTCCAACTCTCCCATTGCATATAATCTCTAGTTTTGCGACATATGCATATGAATAAGATCGACAAAGAAGCAAGCGACACGCGGCGGTCGGTGGTGCTCTGCATTCTCGATGGCTGGGGTGAACGCGAATCAGCAGCGGATAACGCAATCCATCATGCTAAGACCCCCAATTGGGACCGCATGTCGGAGATTTATCCCAAAGCCCAGCTTGAAGCTTCGGCCCTTGATGTCGGCCTGCCTGCCGGGCAAATGGGCAATTCAGAAGTTGGTCACATGAATCTCGGTGCAGGCCGCGTCGTCATGCAGAATTTACCGCTGATTGATAAATCAATCGCCGATGACACGCTCAAAGACGTCCCTGCTCTCATCGAGTTTATCGCCAAGCTCAAGAAAAGTGGCGGTGCCTGTCATTTGCTCGGCCTCGTTTCTCCGGGTGGCGTGCACTCCCACCAGAATCATTTGCTTGCACTTGCAGAAATATTGGATGGCGAAGGCATTACCACCAAGCTCCATGCCTTTATGGATGGTCGGGATATAGCACAATCCGGCGGCAAAGGCTTTATGACAGAGATTGTCGATAAAAGCTCGGCGCAACGTAACTTTACCATCGCCACCGTGATGGGGCGCTACTATGCGATGGACCGGGACAATAATTGGGATCGGGTGGTGCAGGCCTACCAGGCAATTGTTGAAGCAAAAGCCGCCAAGGCAGAGGATGCGGTTGCCGCCATCCAGGCCAGCTACGACGCAGGCAAAACCGATGAATTTATACTGCCGGTTGTCATTGGTAACTATGACGGTATCAAAGATGGTGATGCGGTGCTGATGTTTAACTTCCGCTCGGACCGCGCACGCGCGATTATGGCGAGCTTAATTGATCCCGAGTTTGATGGTTTCGAGCGACCGCGTGAGTTTAAGCTTGTAGCCCAAGCTGGCCTGACTGAATATTCAACCCATCTCAATCAGTATATGACGGCACTGTTTCCGCAGCGGAAACTGGAGAATATTCTAGGCGAAGTCGTCTCAGATGCCGGGCTGACCCAGCTTCGTACAGCTGAGACCGAAAAATATGCGCATGTCACCTTCTTTTTCAACGGCGGTGAAGAACAAGTATTTCCCGGTGAAGAGCGTATTCTGATACCCTCTCCTAAAGTCGCTACTTATGATTTGCAGCCGGAGATGTCGGCGCCAGAAGTGACCGATAATCTAGTGGCGGCTATTGAGGCGGAGAAATTTGATCTCATTATTGTCAATTATGCCAATGGCGATATGGTTGGACACACCGGAGTTATGGAAGCTGCTGTCAAAGCCATCGAAGCTGTTGATATTTGCCTGGGCCGGCTTGAAACTGCACTCAAAAGCGTTGGTGGAACAATGTTGATTACCGCCGATCATGGCAACGCCGAACAAATGATCGATCCCGACAACCACGCCCCCCACACAGCACATACGCTGTCACCGGTGCCGCTGATCCTGGTGAACCCACCGGGTTTTGCCCAAGATTTAAGAGCCGGTGTTTTAGCTGATGTCTCGCCGACATTGTTGCGGCTATTGGGCTTGGACCAACCCGCTGAAATGACCGGGCAGTCATTGATTTCAGAAAAACAGACTCAAGATGCCCCGGTTTAGTTGGCATTGCTTATTCTCTCCTCTCATCGTTAGCGCCGCATTATACCTGTCTGTCCCAAGCCTCGCTCAACAAAAAGACAATGCTCTCGACAACCAGATCAAGGAGGTTGAAAAAGAGATTGAAGCCGGAAAAAAACAAAGCCGGCAGCTGAAACAACAAGTTGATGAATTGAAAATTGATATTTCGAAAGTCAGCCGTGATCGCATTGGCGTCGCCTCTGTGGTGCAAAATCTTGAGCAGCGTTTGTCGAAGCTCGAAACTGAAATAGATGATCTTAATGATGCAGAAACAGAGAAGCGTAAATTGCTCGAATCGCGTCGTGACCAGTTCTCTGGGGTCTTGATGGCATTGCAGAAATTATCGCGATTGCCGCCGGAGGCGGTCATTGCCTACCCGACGGGCGCCGCTGATTTGATCCGGACGGCCATTCTCTTGCGCTCGGTCGTACCGCAAATTGAAGGCCAAGCAGTGCGACTTCGCGAAGATTTGATCGCCCTTGCTGCAACCCGCGATTTGATCGCTAAACGTAAATTTCAGCTCGCCAAAACCAGTCTCGAATTTAAAAATAAACGCTCAACCTTGGATGGGTTAATCCGGATGAAAGCGGCCGAGCATGAACGCGCGCTATCTAAACGCCGTGAAGCTAAGCTTAGAATCGAGAGCCTCAGCGGACAGGCGCAAAACTTGCGTGATTTATTTGGTAATCTCGAACAAGAACGCAAAAAACAGCTTTCCGAGAAAAGAAAAATAAAGCAAAAACAACTGCTTGAGGAAAAAAAAGTAAAATCTCAAAAATCCACCTTGACGGCTAAAAAAGTTGTCCGATTGGTACCGCCGCTGGATCTAAAACCTTTTGCATTATCGCGCGGGTCGCTAAGATATCCGGCCGTTGGGCGCATCAGCGGACACTACGACAAAACCACTCGCCGCGGCATAAAGCGCAAAGGGCTGTCGATCGAAACCCGCGATTCAGCACAAGTAATCGCTCCCTTTGATGGTAAAGTCGTTTTCGCTGGAAATTTCCGTGGATACGGGCAACTCTTGATCATTGATCATGGTGAGGGATATCATAGCCTCCTTGCTGGAATGTCCCGCATTGATGGGGTCATGGGGCAGTATTTGTTGTCAGGCGAACCCATCGGCGTTATGGGATCGCAAAATGAAGGTAAACCGTCGCTCTATATTGAGCTGCGGAGAAACGGCCAGCCGATTAACCCTGTGCCGTGGCTGGCTAAAAGAAAAAGCAGTTAAAAAGACAAGGTTAAGCAAATGAAAAAATTAGCGTATTTGGTGACAGGTGTTGTTCTCTCCTTCACAGTGATCGGCGACACTTTTGATCTCCACGCGGCGGAGAAAGAAAAGAAGAAAGAGAACGTCGATACTTATCGTTTGCTGAATTTGTTTGGCGATGTATTTGAACGGGTGCGCTCCAGCTACGTGACAGAAACATCAGATCAAGACCTCATTGAAGCTGCCATCACAGGTATGCTGACGTCACTAGATCCACATTCAAGCTATCTCAACGCTAAAAACTTTAAAGATATGCGGGTGCAGACCCGGGGTAAGTTTGGCGGTCTTGGAATTGAAGTGACCATGGAGAACGGTTTGATCAAAGTGGTCTCGCCGATTGACGATACGCCGGCCCATCGCGCTGGCCTACAACCGGGTGATTTCATTACCCATCTCGACGGTGAACAGGTGCTTGGGCTGACGCTTTCTCAAGCGGTCGAAAAAATGCGCGGCAAAGTTGGTGAAAACATTAAACTCACCATCCGGCGGGTGAATAAACCACCGTTTGATGTCACCGTTACCCGCGGCATCATCCCGATCCGTACCGTGCGATCGCGCATCGAAGGCGAAGATATTGGCTACGTCCGCATTTCATCATTTAGCCAGCCAACCGGCAGTGGGCTGAAAAAGGCGATAGAAAAAATCAAGAAAGAACTAGGGAAAAACTTTAAAGGTCTGGTGCTTGATCTCAGAAACAATCCTGGTGGCTTGTTAGATCAAGCAGTTACCGTTTCCGATGCTTTTCTGGATCAGGGTGAGATCGTCTCAACGCGGTCCCGCAATAAAGAAGAACATCAGCGCTTCAATGCGAGGCCGGGTGATCTGACAGATGGTAAACCGATCGTTGTGCTTATTAATAGAGGATCTGCCAGCGCCTCAGAAATTGTCGCCGGGGCGTTGCAAGATCATAAACGCGCCATCATTCTCGGCACCAAATCCTTCGGCAAGGGCTCGGTGCAAACGATTATCCCTTTGCAGGAGCATGGCGCCATGCG
>CAJWIB010000240.1 GCA_913041095.1 uncultured Rhodospirillaceae bacterium
CAATACCTGAATCTTCTAGTGCCACCACGGTGGATGAGCGGGGACGGCCATCAATAGCTGCCAATTCACTGAAATATTTGCCGGCACCTAAATCTTCGAGGACGACTTCTTTGCCGGAAAGTATAAAATTCACTACTCGGACACACCCACTGGCGATGAAGTAGTTGTCCCGGGAAACACTTTGTTGGTCAATAATCTGTTCATCAGACGCAAACCACCGCCAACGGCAGGATTTTTTAAAATCCTGCAGCTGATTTTCATCCAAATCCACAAGTACTTCGATACTTGCTAGATCGTGTGTTTCCGGCACGCTCAATATTTGTTCCACCAAATGATCATGCTAGTAACACTCTACCGCGTGAAAGCCTCACATAAGAATATTTAACGATGCAACACCTTGTTTTATAGCGCTTTTCCGATACAAAGCCGAGTACATAAGCTTGCACCAAATTAATGACATGGCTATGATTCCAAAATGCCCAATTTAAACTCTGATACGAGTTCATCAATGGACACAGCCACGGCAGCGCTTAGTATTGCTGCCGTGGTCCCGTGCTATCGTGAAAAACACCAAATCATGACAGTACTTAGCAAATTCGACGTACTGATAAATCATATTATTGTTATTGATGATGCTTGTCCCGAAAAAACAGGTGAATTTGTGCGCGAAAACGCCAATGATCCGCGAATTCAGGTTGTCATTCATGAAAAAAATTTAGGTGTCGGTGGTGCCACCATCTCGGGCTATCAGAAGGCTTTTGAACTTGGCGCGGATATTATCGTGAAAGTTGATGGCGATGGTCAAATGGACCCAGCTATGATCCATACATTGGTCCAGCCAATTTTGCGCGGCGAAGCAGATTACGCCAAAGGCAACCGGTTCTACCGGCTAAATGGCTTGGCCAAAATGCCTGGCGTCAGGTTGTTTGGTAATCTGGTGCTCTCATTCGCGTCTAAAATGTCGAGCGGTTATTGGAAAATTTTCGACCCGACCAATGGCTTTACCGCGATTCACCAAAAGGTCGCTCAAGAATTGGCCTTAGATAAAATCAGCAATGATTATTTCTTTGAATCGGATATGTTGTTTCAGCTCAATATCGCGAGAGCGGTTGTGGCTGATGTACCAATTCAAGCGATCTACGGTGAAGAAACCAGCTCGCTTAACATTTCCCGTATTTTATTCCCGTTTGTTGGTAAGCATTTGGCAAATTTCTTCCGGCGGATCGCCTATAGTTATTTTTTACGGGATTTTAGTATTGCGTCGATTGAGCTGATTATCGGTCTGACCTTTGTCACCTTTGGTGCCATTTTCGGTGGCCTCGAATGGTATAAAAGTACAGTCACAGGAACAACCGCGACCGCCGGCACAGTGATCATTGCGGCGCTTCCGCTACTGGTGGGCAGCCAGTTGCTGATTAGTTTCCTAAACTTCGATGTCAACAACCAACCAAATCAACCGCTTCATCCAAATTTATAAAATACGCCAAATTCGTACCGTCGTGGTAATTTACTCTCTCTCCACAGCACATCATGATTATCTCAGTCATATTCCAATCGCTTGTGACAAGTATTGACATGCAAAAAGATATTTATCGTATCTTACTGATTTTATTATATTTTATAGCGACACCGTCGCCATCACAGGCCGATGAAGGCATCATTAATGCGGTTTCATTTCGTCCCATACCCGCCGCCACAGTGATTGTTGTTCAACCATGGAATAATTCAGATGAGAATATAAACACCGCCCGCCAGATCGAGAACCAGTTGTGCGATCTCGGTTATAAAATATCGCCGCAGGCGAATTTTACTTTATCTTTCGATAACAAAAGCTCCTTGGGCAAATGGTCTTCGAGCTCCAGAAACACCTCGGAGGAGCTTAAAGCTGAAAGCAGCATCGCCAGTGGCAAAGATGCCGAAGTCCGGTTAAACCTGTTTTCCAGTTCTGAGGGTGGAGTATTAAATCCGAATAAAACGCCGGGCGAGAATATTCTCTCCAAGGTTAAGTTTGAAAATTACGCTCGATCAAAAAAATGGCCCGCTGCTTTGGCAGGGCAATTGCCGGGGTTCATCAAACCGATACTGTTTCGGTTGCCCGCCGCTTAACTCCCGTTCTCTTGGATTATCTCGGTAAAACAATTAGCCGAAAATCCGTCAATATTCCCTAATTTGTGGTGCAACTGCTTGAAATAAACTTTATAAACACCTGCTAATTCTACCTGAAGTTCTGATAACGGATTCTGCTTTGATGAACGATAATACACATCGTGGACTTTTACCTGCTGGTCTTGCCGATATTCTGCCACCAGAAGCAGAGCATGAAGCACGCGTCACCGAAAACCTCATGGAGTCTTTTGCGAAATTCGGTTATCAGCGAGTGAAACCACCGTTGGTCGAATTTGAAGAAATTCTGTTAAGCGGCAGTGGTGCGGCAACCAGCCAGCAAACCTTTCGCATGATGGACCCAATATCGCAGCGGATGCTCGGTGTACGCGCTGATATGACCCTGCAAATTGCCCGTATCGCGTCGACCCGGTTGGCCGATGTCGCGCGACCTCTCAGATTGAGCTACGCTGGACAAGTTTTGCGTGTCAAAGGCTCCGATCTCAGACCAAAACGGCAGTTTGGTCAAATTGGTGCCGAATTGATCGGCTCGAACTCACCACAAGCAGATGCCGAAGTTGTATTAATGGCAACTGCGGCGCTCACCGATTTAGGGGTACCGAATTTGTCGGTTGATCTTGGTATGCCAACCCTGGTACCGGCGATTTATGATGCTTTGGATATTGATCTATCAACATATGAAACAAAGTTTAAAACGGCACTTAATTTAAAAGATGCGCCGGCCATTTCGCACCTCGGTGAAAAATTTGGTGACCGCGCCAGCGTGCTATTTAGCGATCTGCTAAAATCAGTCGGCCCAGCCGATAACGCTTTAATAATATTAAATAAAATTGACTTACCTGAAAACGCCAAGGCCGAATTAGAAAAATTATCAGCGGTGATTACTTGTCTCCGTGAACGCGCTCCAGATTTAACCATTACCATCGATCCGGTTGAGACCCGTGGTTATGAATACCATACCGGCGTCACTTTCACCTTCTTTGCTCTTGATGTTCGGGGCGAAATTGGCCGCGGCGGCCGCTATTTGGCTGACAATACCAACGGTAATTCTTGGAATGGCAGTTCGGATGAAACGGCAACGGGCGTTTCTTTGTTCATCGACAGTATTTTACGCGCCCTCCCGGAACCGGCCCCGCAAGATCGGGTATATATCACCGCCGCCGGTGCCGAAGCCGCCCAAAAATTACGCGCCGAGGGCTGGCTTGTCGTGGAACAATTTAGCGCTGATCCGCATAGTAAAAATCCTGTAGAATCAGCTCAACATGCTGGCTGCTCGCATCTGTGGGATGGCAACAAAGTTATACCGCTAACCGATACATAAAAGGAAATAGTTGTTATGGCGAATGTAGTCGTCGTTGGCGCCCAATGGGGTGACGAAGGCAAAGGTAAGATTGTTGATTGGCTCTCCGAGCGAGCTGACGTGGTGGTAAGATTTCAAGGAGGTCACAACGCAGGCCATACTCTGGTCATTGACAATGTAACCTACAAACTCAGTCTTTTGCCGTCAGGTATCGTGCGACCCGGCAAGCAATCAGTGATCGGCAATGGCGTCGTGCTGGACCCTTGGGCATTGTTACAGGAAATTGAAACGCTCAAAGAACAAGGTGTTGACGTCTCGCCCGACAACCTATCGATCGCCGAAAATGTATCGCTAATATTGCCGCTGCATTCAAAGCTCGATATTGCCCGAGAAGAAGCCCTAGGCGGCGCCAAGATCGGCACCACAGGCCGCGGTATCGGCCCAGCTTATGAAGATAAGGTTGGCCGCCGCGCCGTACGGGCCGGTGATTTGGCGGACCCCGATACGCTAAAAGAACGGGTGGATAGCCTACTGATGCACCACAATGCGTTGATGCGTGGTCTGGGCTCAACCGAGATAACGCGGCAAGAGATTCTCGAGCCGTTGCTTGAAGTGGCACCGAAAATCCTGCCATTCGTTAAAACCGTCTGGCATCAACTGGATGAAGCCCGCCGCGATGGCCAGCGTATTTTGTTTGAAGGTGCGCAAGGTGCAATGCTGGATATCGATCATGGCACCTATCCATTTGTAACTTCATCAAATACCGTTGCCGGGGCGGCAACTGTGGGCTCGGGTCAAGGTGCTAAAGCCGCCAACTACAATCTCGGTATCACCAAGGCTTACACCACTCGTGTCGGATCCGGCCCCTTTCCGACCGAGCAGGAGAACGAGGTTGGTCAGAGACTGGGTGAGCGAGGTCACGAATTCGGCACCGTCACGGGCCGCAAACGGCGCTGTGGTTGGTTTGACACCATGATGGTGCGCCAGGCGGTTAAAGTCAGTGGCATCACTGGTATCGCACTGACGAAACTTGATGTGCTGGACGGCTTTGACGAATTGAAAGTTTGTACCGATTACACGATCGACGGTGAAAGCATTGATCACTTCCCAGCTTCAATTGTTGGCCAATCGAAGGTCGAGCCCGTCTATGAGACTTTGGAAGGCTGGTCCGAGCCAACTTACGGCGCCCGCTCGTGGGCCGCTCTACCGGCAACGGCTATAAAATATATCCGGCGCATTGAAGAATTAATTGAAGCGCCAGTTGCTTTACTTTCCACCAGTCCCGAGCGCGAAGATACAATATTGGTGCAGGACCCGTTCGAAGATTAAGAATTTTTAA
>CAJWIB010000241.1 GCA_913041095.1 uncultured Rhodospirillaceae bacterium
AAAGATGCTATGAGGCTGAAGGATGCTACATGCTGCATGATGCTCCTTCTTAGTTTCACTGTTAATCTGAAGGAGCGGACATCTGCCGTCGCGTAGATCTTTCATTACCCAATACTTCGTTTTATTCAAAACAGTAGTCTCGGCAGAAATAACGAGATTCCCGGAACAGAGACTAAAATTATCATCCTGATAATGTCAGCCACCCAAAACGGGAAAATACCTTTGAATACTGTCGCTGTCGGTACATCGGTCAGGACCCCCCTCAACACCAAGACATTCAGCCCGATCGGCGGTGTGATCAGGCTGATCTCGGTTACAACGACAACGACAATGCCAAACCAAATCATATCAAATCCGAGATGAACTACCAGAGGATGAAAAACCGGGATGGTTAACAAGATCATCGACATGCTTTCGAGCACGCAACCCAGCACCAGATAGATCGCCAGGATGATGATAATGACGATCATCGGGTTATCTTTGAAAGTTTCCGCCATATTGGTGACATCATCTGGCATGCTAGTCATGTTGATGAAGTTAGAGAATATAAAGGCGCCGATCAGCACCATAAAGATCATAGCCGTGGTCCGGGCACTTTCACTCAAAATCTCCCAAAGAACCGGCCAGGACAGACCGCGCCGGTAAATCGCAAAGGCAAAGCCGCCGGTAGCGCCAATGCCGGCAGCTTCGGTCGGCGTGAAAATACCGCCATAGATACCGCCCATAACGACAGTAAACAGCAACAGCACGCCCCAAACATCGCGCAAGGCAATGAGTCGTTGCTGCCACGTCGTGCGCTCTCCCCTGGGACCAACTTTGGGATTGCGCCGGACGATGATGCTGATGGCAAAAATATAGAGAATAATAGTTAAGATGCCGGGCAGGATACCGGCAGCAAAAAGTGCGCCGATATTTTGTTCCGTCATGATGCCATAGATAACCATCAACACGCTTGGTGGAATTAATATACCGAGGGTGCCGCCAGCGGCTATTGATCCGGCGGCGAGAGAATCTGCATAACCGAATTTCCGCATCGGTGGCATAGCGACTTTGGCCATAGTGGCAGCAGTCGCCAGGCTGGAGCCACAAATTGCGCCGAACCCGCCACAAGCGACAATTGTCGCCATCGCCAGCCCTCCCCGGCGGTGACCGAGAAAAGCATAGGATGCTGTATAGAGTTCCTCTGACAGCCCGGCTTTGGTGACAAAATTACCCATCAGGATAAACAAGGGCGCCACCGACAAAGTATATGCAAGACCGGTGGAATAAGTGACATTGGCGACCATCGCCATGGCAGCCGGCCAGTTGAGCATCAAGGCAAAACCAACCACGCCTGCCAGCCCCATGGCGAAGGCAATCGGCATGCGTAATAGGACTAAACCCAATAGAATGGCAAAGCCAATCAAAGCCTCAACCATTTTTGTCGTCCAATTCACCGGCATCGGTCAAAGCCTCGGGAATCACGGCCTTAATCAAAAATGCTAGGGCCGTAATACCGGCCAATATACTCATGAAATAAATCAGCGGCGCCAGCGGCATCTCCAAATCGGTGGTAATCATATTGTCTTCGATGCTTTGGCCTGCTTTTACCCAGAGCCGCCAAGTCAGGAAACAAAGCACCAAGCCAGCGAGCAAATTCATAAAATGCCGTTGAATCCTGGTAATGGCCTCGGGAATTAATGAATCCAAAACATCAACGGTGACATGTTCATCCCGCGCTGTGACCAGCGGCAGCGCCGCATAAATCAAAATAACCAGCAAATATTCAGTAATTTCAAAACCGCCCGGAATCGGCGCGTTGAAACCATAACGAGCCCAGACGTCAACAAACGTCAGCACCATCATGGCAAAAAGAACAAGATTCGCCATCCCGGCGAGCAAGCGGTTTAACCGCGATACCCACCGGGACAACAAAGTAAAGATAGATGAAGTCACTGCAGAGATTTAACTTCCGCCTGCAACCTTTTTAACTTCGGCGCGAAGAGCAGCCAGGAAAGCCGCCCCATCGATGCCTTTTTTCTTGGCCGAAGCAATCCAGGCGCCTTCCATACCACTGGTGCGCTGTTTGATCGCAGCCGTCATTGCCGGGCTTGCGGTGCTCAATTTAATACCGGCTTCACGCATTTTTTTCTCGCCGTAACTATCGGCGGCGTCCCAGGCCAGACCGGACAGCCGCGCAAATGCCTCACCAGAGACCTTTGAGACTGCCTGGCGGTCAGTAGCAGACAAACCATCAAACTTGCCGTTATTCATAATCAAAGCAAATCCTGCACGGTAAACGCCGCCCGGAACGATAACGCCCCATTTGATGACTTTGTCGATTTTGAAGGAAACAACGGTTTCTTTAGGTACGATCACTCCGTCGGTCACGCCCTTGGACATCAATTCATAAAGCTGGCTGACCGGTTTTGATACCGGCACGGCGCCGATGGCTTTGGTCACATCGCGAGCAGCGCCACCAACACGAATTTTCATGCCTTTGAGTGAAGCGAGAGTGTCGATTGGTTTGGTTGCGCTGAAAATAGCACCAGGACCTTGAGTGAACAACGACAAAAGTTTGACGCCCTTGTGTTCGTCTTTAGCGGCCAGCATACGATTATGCATGCGCCAATAAGCCACCGAAAGACTGACGCCGTCATCTGCCAGGAACGGCAATTCGACGCCTTTAGTGAGAACAAAACGTCCCGGCGTATAACCATGGACGATAAAAGTCACATCAGCCAAACCATCGCGGATAGCATTGAAATGCTGTTTTGAACCCGCCACTTTTTTCGGCAGTGTGCGGATCGATACTCTTCCGCTGGTTGCTTCTTTCACCTGGGCCGCCCAAGGAGTCAGCATTTTGGTGTTAATTGCATGGGTCCGGGGAACCCAAACCGACATCGTTAGTTCTTTAGCTGAACTGGAATCTGTCGGGGCAGAAATCCCCAGGGTAACGACAGAAATCGCAACGAGATGAGATTTTATATATTTTGAATACATGGGAAGTGATCCTCTCTGTTGTAGGTTGCAAGATTGTTGGCTTGACCCTCCAGTTTTAGATCGAGCGATCAAGTCAGATAGAGCCCAAAAAAAAGAAGTACGGTGAAAACTTAGTATTCGCGTTAGCAAGTGTTTCCCAGACAACTCCTCAATTCCTGCCTAAAGATGAACAAGACGGCTCTCTAGGTAATTGATATTCGTCAAGAAGATAATAATTTAACACGGCTGTCTAGCCCCCCCCCAAAAAAAATGGGGGAGAGGCGGCGGGTAATGATATGGGTCCCAATCTGAACAATATGAATACAAAAACAGCCCAGCGTGGTCCAATTATAGTCCATGCCCAAGGTTTTAGGTTGCTGGATATTGCTCCTAGGTTCGCCCCCAGTTCGTCCCAACGGCATTGTCACATTAACTCGATGGTGATTGGGATAAGCTTACGATAAACTCAGCGATGCAGAAAATATCTTATCGCCGACATCGTTTCCCTCCTCACATTATCCAACATGCCATTTGGCTTTATGCTCGATTTTCGTTGAGCTATAGAGATATTGAAGACCTGCTGTCGGAACGCGGGTTGGATGTTTCTTACGAGACGGTTAGACGTTGGGTCCATAAATTTGGGCCACCGATTGCCCGTAACTTAAGGCACGCTCGACCAATCCCAAGCGATCATTGGCATCTTGATGAAATGGTCATTGTAATCCGCGGTAAAAAACATTGGCTGTGGCGTGCGGTAGATAATGAAGGTGAGGTTCTCGATTTTCTAGTGCAACCAAGGCGCAACGCCAAAGCAGCCATTAATCTGATGCGCAAACTTTTGAAGAAACAGGGAGTTGTTCCCGCTCAAATAGTGACGGACAAACTCAGATCATATCATGTTGCTTTTAGATCAATTGGTCTAACGGCTGAGCACATTGACAATAAACGAGCGAACAATCGTGCGGAGAACTCTCATCAACCGGTTCGAAGACGCGAACGAAAAATGCAACGTTTCAAATCACCCGGCTCGGCACAGCGATTTTTGAACCTTCAATCCGCAACCTACAATACTTTCTATCTTCAACGACATTTACTCAATCGAACAACCTTTAAACAATATAGATCTCATGCCTTGGATGTGTGGACAGCTGCAAGTGCTGCGGCTTGATTTTAAAATTGGTGAATTAGTGCGTCATTTGGCAGTTAATGTGACAATGCCTTTCAGGAGGATGCAAGGATTTATCACTGCAGAAAAATTCTTTTATTCTTGGCACTGCGAACATGGTTTGATAGCAGCCGTTTGATGGTTCGTTCCAAACTTTATCGGCAAATGCAAAACTCAAACTGCCTTTAATGACCACGGCGCCAATTAGGCCAATAAATATGAATGCGCCCCATCGAACCGAAGTATGTCTATGTATTTTATCAACCACTCCAAAATTCAAGAGGCGGACAACAAGTAGTATTACAGAAAGCAATAGTAATGGTTCAGAATATATTCGATAGTGCGGAGCAAAAGAACGAATGCCGCTGAATACTTCCATACCAAAACCGGTCGCTAAAAGTGCGCATGAGGATAAAGCTAGTCGTAAATTTCTGTAGTAGGAGGAAATAGCAATGCCAACAAAAGCCAACCAAGCCAACGGCATGGTCGGCGAATAGGTAAAATTTAAAGTAAATAAATTCCGCGTTATGACCTGACCAACTAGCAAAGCTAATTTGTCGTACAATCCGCCAAACAACTGAGAACTTTCCGTTTTAGAGAACATTATGCCTTCG
>CAJWIB010000242.1 GCA_913041095.1 uncultured Rhodospirillaceae bacterium
GGTCATTCTTTCGCGTAATTCTGCCAGGCTGTTGAATGCCAGAGTTTGACCAAGTTCCGCTGATAGTGCGCGCAAAATTGCCCAATCTTCTTTAGCTTCCCCAACCGGGAACGACGCTAATTGAGTGCGCTGGACGCGGCCTTCAAGATTAACGTAGGTTGCGTTTTTCTCGGTATAAGCGGCACCCGGAAAAATAACGTCGGCGCGATGCGCACCGGCATCACCATGATGACCTTGATAGATCACAAATGTATTATCTAGGGCGGTCATATCAATTTCATCGGCACCCAAAAGATACACTACATCCATGCCACCACTTATAATTTCTTTGATATCGGCTCCGCCCTCATCTGGCGTAAAGCCAAGATCAAGCCCGCCAACCCGTGAGGCTGCCGTATGCAGCACGTTAAAGCCATTCCAGCCGTCGGATATCATGCCAGTAGATTCGGCTATTTTACGAGCCGTGCTGAGAACCGCAGCACCATCTTCCCTCGTCAACACGCTGCTGCCTACAATGATCATCGGTATTTCAGCTTCATTGAGAACTTTGGCAAACTTATGCGACCCGTCGCTAACATCTAACAAACTATCAGGACCAGCACCAAGGTAATCATAACGATAGGTCAAATCAGTTTCTTCACCGATGACGCCGATGCTCACATTACCTTTTAAGAAACGTTTCCTGATGCGCGCGTTCAGCACCGGACTTTCCAGCCGCGGATTGGAACCGACGATCAAAATAGCATCAGCTTCTTCAATCCCGGCGATGGTTGAATTAAACAGATATCCAGCACGTGAGCCGTCGCCAACCGCAGCGCCATCTTGGCGGCAATCCATATTGGCTGAACCAAGAGACTCTAGAAGTTTTTTCAGCGCATACATGGATTCACAATCGGCTTGGTCGCCGGCAATCGCGGCAATTTTACTGCCACTCGTAGCTTTAACTTTGGCGGCAACCACAGCAAAGGCTTCGCCCCAGCTTGCCGCCTGCAATTTACCGTCTTGGCGGATATAGGGTTGGTCCAAGCGTTGACGGCGCAAACCATCACAGGCAAAGCGTGACTTGTCGGAAATCCATTCCTCATTCACATCATCATTATTGCGCGGCACGATGCGCAACACTTCAGCACCGCGAGTATCGATCCAGATATTAGCACCGAGCGCATCCATGACATCAATGCTTTCGGTTTTCTTAAGCTCCCACGGCCGCGCATTAAAGGCGTACGGTTTTGAAGTTAGCGCGCCAACCGGGCATAAGTCTATGATATTTCCGGATAATTCAGATGACAGCGTCTTCTCGACATAGGTGCCGACTTCGGTATGCTCACCCCGGCCTGTCGCGCCAAGTTCCGGTACGCCAACGATCTCGGTGGCAAAACGAATGCAGCGAGTGCAGTGGATGCAGCGCGTCATTACGGTAGAAACCAGAGGACCGAAATTTTTGTTTTTAACGGTACGTTTTTCTTCAGAGTAGCGTGAGCGGTCGTAGCCAAAACCTATCGACTGATCTTGCAGATCACATTCGCCGCCTTGATCACAAATTGGACAATCGAGTGGATGATTGATCAGCAAAAACTCCATTACGCCTTTGCGGGCTTGGCGAATGGTTTCGGAATCCGTGATGATGATCATACCGTCGTCGACCGGCATTGCACAGGACGCAATTAGTTTTGGTGCGCGTTCCATCTCGACTAAACACATGCGGCAATTTCCAGCGACAGAAAGCCGTTCGTGATAACAGAAGCGCGGTATTTCACGACCAGCAATCTCACAAGCCTGCAATACGGTCAGCCCTGCATCCACTTCAATTTCTACACCATCAATTGTTAGCTTCGGCATCTACATTTCCACTTTAAGCCACAGCATTTTTCTTAGCTTGTTCGATCCTAGCTTCCAGTTCAGGCCGGAAGTTTTTGATCAAACCCTGGATCGGCCAAGCCGCCGCATCGCCAAGTGCACAAATAGTGTGCCCTTCGACTTGACGGGTGACTTGTTCGAGCAGGTCAATTTCTTCGAGGTTGGCATTACCTGCCACCATGCGCGCCATCATGCGCGACATCCAGCCAGTGCCTTCCCGGCACGGCGTGCACTGACCGCAGCTTTCATGCTGGTAAAATGCCGACAGACGAGCAATTGCAGCGATTATGTCGGTCGACTTATCCATCACCATAATGGCGGCAGTGCCGAGACCGGACCCCTGTTCTTTTAAGGAATCAAAATCCATCAGCACGGTTTCGCATACGCCTTTGGTCAGGCACGGCACCGATGCGCCGCCCGGTATGATCGCCAGCAAATTATCCCAGCCGCCGCGCACGCCACCGGCATGTTTGTCGATCAGTTCTTTAAGCGGAATGCTCATTTCCTCTTCGACCGTACACGGCTGCTCGACATGACCGGAAATATTGAACAGTTTGGTGCCAGTATTGTTGGGACGCCCTAAGGATTCAAACCATACAGCACCACGACGCAATATCGCCGGAGTGACGGCGATAGATTCGACATTGTTTACTGTCGATGGGTAGCCATAAAGTCCCGTATTCGCCGGGAATGGCGGCTTCAGGCGAGGCTGGCCTTTTTTACCTTCGATGCTTTCAATCAGGGCGGTTTCTTCGCCGCAAATATAAGCGCCCATACCACGGTGGATATAGAGTTCAAAATCCCATCCGGAACCGCTGGCATTTTTACCGATCAGGCCGTCCTCATAAGCTTCATCGATGGCGTGTTGGAGCACTTCGGTTTCACGGTAGAACTCACCTCGGACATATATATAAGCCGTGTTGGCGCCAATGGCGAAGCTCGCGACTAAACAGCCTTCAACCAATTTATGCGGATCATGGCGCATGATCTCACGATCTTTACAAGTTCCAGGCTCACCCTCATCTGCATTGACGACCAGATAATGCTGCCGGCCATCCGATTCTTTCGGCATAAAGGACCATTTTAGTCCGGTGCCAAAGCCTGCTCCACCACGCCCCCGCAAACCAGATTCTTTTACATTGCTCACGATCCAGTCGCGGCCTTTGGCGAGAATATCCTTGGTGCCGTCCCAGTCGCCACGTGACTTCGCACCAGCCAGAAACGGATCATGGAGACCGTAAATATTGGTAAAGATGCGGTCTTGATCTTTAAGCATTAATCGCTCCCCGCATCACTATTGAGACTTGTTAGTCCACCAATTGGCTCACATGATTTTCGATCGATCTGTGAACCGGTTTTCGGTGTTTGGCCAAGCTTTAACTCCGTCAAAATTGACTCGGTGCTGATCTCATCCAAATCTTCATAATAGTCATCGTTAATCTGCATCATCGGTGCATTCACACAGGCGCCCAGACATTCCATGGCGGATATCGTAAACATCCCATCATCCGTGGTTTCTCCCACCTCGATTCCAAGGTTGCGTGTGGCAGCCTCTATAATCTGATCAGAACCTCTGAGCCAGCAGGGCAAATTGGTGCAGACTTGAACGTGGTTTTTACCAACCGGCTCAAGGTTATACATCGTATAAAATGTTGCAACTTCATAGGCTTCAATCCGCGATATGCCTAAAAAGTCGGCGACATAATCCATCGCGGCGCGCGGCAACCAACCATCATGCTGACGCTGCGCCAAATCCAGCAGTGCCATTACCGCGCTGGCTTGCCGGCCTTCCGGATATTTAGAGATATGAGCTTTCGCCATTTTCATAACCTCTGGCGTAAACTCGAACGAGTTTGGCTGCTCAAAATTTTCCGCTTGAGTTCTCATCGGTCAATTTCTCCGAACACGATATCAAGTGAGCCAATATTGGCGACAACATCCGCCAACATGTGACCATTACTCATTAAATCCAGGGCTTGTAAATGAGCGAATCCCGGCGCCCTAATTTTGCAGCGATAGGGCTTGTTGGTGCCATCGGAAATTAAGAAAACACCAAACTCGCCTTTTGGTGCTTCGACCACCGAATAAGTCTCACCTGCCGGGACATGGTAACCCTCGGTATAAAGTTTAAAGTGATGGATTAACGCTTCCATCGACTGTTTCATGTCAGTCCGGCTCGGCGGCGCAAATTTGTGATCGTCACAGGCCACAGGGCCTGGAGGAATATGTTCGATGCACTGCTTCACTATTTTTAGCGACTCATACATTTCGTAAACCCGCACCAAATAGCGGTCGTAACAGTCACCATGTTTAGCGACCGGTATATCGAAATCCATCTTGTCATAGACATCGTAGGGCTGCGATTTGCGAATATCCCAAACCAGCCCCGTAGCGCGTAGATTTGGCCCGCTAAAGCCCCAATCCAAAGCTTGTTCTTGCGTGATGGCACCGATATTAACGGTGCGCTGCTTGAATATGCGGTTTTCAGTCAGCAGACTTTCTAGATCGGCGATGAATTTTGGGAACCCGTCACACCATTCGCCGATATCCTCAATAAGTTTCTGGGAGACATCCATGGCCACTCCACCCGGCCGGAAATACCCCATATGAAGACGTGCGCCGCAAGCCCGTTCACAAAATTCCATTAACTTTTCACGTTCTTCAAAGCCCCACAACATGGGCGTCATCGCGCCGACATCCATGGCATAGGCGCAAATATTAAAAATATGATTTAGCAATCGGCCAAGCTCAGCGTAAATGACGCGAATGTATTGACCACGTGGCGGCACTTCCATACCGGCAAGCTTTTCAACGGCAATGGCAAAGGCGTGTTCCTGATTTTGAGGGGCAACATAATCGAGACGATCAAAATACGGCA